>JBBIHW010000011.1:2022-23014 GCA_037446795.1 Acidobacteriota bacterium | reverse complement strand
GGAGGGGTCCGTGGCGGGAGCGGACCTCGACGTGGAGTACCTCGGGATGGCCGCGCAGGAACAGGAGCAGCGCCCCCTCCACGGCATGGGGCGGCGTGCTCTCGTCCCCGGGGCCGCCGGAGCCAGCCCCTCGTCCGAGCGCGGCGAAGGCGGGCGAGCCCGTCAGAAAGGCGAGATCGGCGCGCGTCGAGGCGAGCGCCGACTCGATCGCGCGGGCACGTGCGGCCGTCTCGAGGCGGAAGACCTCGGCCGGGCCGTCCTCGACGCCGCGCCGGGCGACCGCGATCTCCCAGACGCCCGCGACGTGGATCGCGGCCACGGCGGCCACGAGCCCAGCGGCGAGCCAGCGGAACGGCCAGCGAGGCTCCCGCCCGTCCTCCGCACCCGCTGTCCCGTCCAGCCCGAGTCTTGGCGTGGCGTTCCGTCCCGTTCTATCGGAACCCGTCCTCCCCCTCGACGATCGTGATCGAGCGGTCCGCGGGGAGGTCTCGCAAGGACTGTCTCGCTCCCGACGGCCAGACGATCTCGAGAGCGTCCGCCCCCGAAGCCCCATCGAGGCCGAAGGTGACCGTCTTCTCGCTCTGGGAAAGGTACGACGTGGCGCCGCGCAGCGTCCGGACCAGCCTTCGCCCGCCGACCGCGAGGACCAGCCTCGCTCCGAACGCGTCGCGCGGGCTCCGCGTGCCGACCAGGTTCACGCGCAGCCAGCGCCCCGCGGGCCGCGTCTCGTTGCGGAACAGTCGCGCCGGGCCGCCGTTGGTCGTGACCGCCACGTCGAGATCCCCGTCGCCGTCGTAGTCGGCGTACGCGGCCCCGCGGCCGACCAGCGGCTGTCGAAGCGCGTCGCCCGCGCGAGGGGCGACATCCTCGAACCTCCCCCCGCCGAGGTTGCGAAAGAGGTGCGGAGGCTGGGCGTGCGCGACCTCTTTCTGGACCCGGTTGACGTCCGGCTCGACGTGGCCGTTGGCGACGAACAGGTCGAGCCAGCCGTCGAGGTCCACGTCGAAGAAGAAGGCGCCGAAGCCGAGCGTCAGGAGGCTCGGGTTGCCCACGCCCGCCATCGCCGCGTCGTCCACGAACAGCTCGGGCCCCTCGTTGTGGTACAGGCCGATCATCTCGTTGGAGAAGTTCGTGATCACCAAGGACTCGCGGCCGCACCCGTCGTAGTCGCCCGCGTCAATCCCCATGCCGGCGCGGGCGACCCCGGTTTCGGAGAACGCCATCCCGACGTACCGGCCCACCTCGGTGAACGCCCCGTCACCGCGGTTGCGGTAGAGGTAGTTGGGCTGGGTGTCGTTGCTCACCGCGATGTCCTGCAGCCCGTCCCCATCGTGGTCGAACACGACGACGCCGAGCGACTTTCCGGTGTCGTTGTGGACGCCGGCCGGTCGGGTGACGTCCTCGAACCTCCCCCCGCCGAGGTTGCGCCAGAGGCGGTTGGTCGCGCCCGGGTAGGACTCGGGCGTGCAGTACGACTTGTTGACGCCGTCCAGCGTGCAGAAGATGTCGGTCTCGGGCGACCATCGGACGTAGTTGCAGGCGAACAGGTCCAGGTCGCCGTCGCGGTCGTAATCGAGGAACGTGGCGCTCGACCCGAAGCCCGGATCCGACACGCCCGCGCGGACCGTCACGTCCTCGAAGGTCCCGTCGCCGCGGTTCGAGAACAGCCGGTCGGCGCCGAGGGCGTTGACGAAGAGGTCGGGATCGCCGTCGTTGTCCACGTCGCCCACGGCCGCTCCCATGCCATAGAGCTCCACGTCGAGTCCGGCGCGGGCCGTGACGTCCTCGAACGTGCCGTCGCCACGGTTCCGGTAGAGCGCCTGCGTGGCGCGACGCCCGGTGCGGTGGCCGGGCCAGGGCGCCGAGTTCACCAGGAAGAGGTCCGGGCGGCCGTCCAGGTCGTAGTCGAGCCAGGCGCAGCCGGAGCCCATCGTCTCGGGAAGCCACTTCCTGCCGAAGGCGCCGGTCTCGTGACGGAAGGAGATCCCCGCCGCCTCGGTGACGTCCGCGAAGCGTACCTCGACCGGGTCGGGCGGCCTCTCCTGCGCCGCCGGCGGCCCGGAGCGGTCGCAGCCCCCAAGGAGCACGACCGCCCCGGCGAGCGTCACCGCCCGGAGGACGGCGCCGTGGATGGGGAGTTCCATGCGAGGATTCGCGCGGCGGGCGTCGCCGCGGGCGCCCGGGCGGGCGCCGTGCGGACCCGGACGGCCCGGGGAAGGTAGGCGGGGTGGCGGTGGCTGGCCCCGCTCGCGGCGGCGATGTTTTCCGGAGTCCACGTGGACTCGTGCTGGTGGATCGCCTGCCGCTCCCGGTTGTCGTCCGGGTTCAGGCGGCGGAAGGCCCCGGTGAGGAACTGCGCGCTCTCGTCCGCCTTGAAGCGCTCGTAGAGCCGCTCGTGAATCTCGGCCCGGCCGGCGTCCTTGAGCCCCCGATAGCAGAGCATCAGGTTGTAGTGGGCGGTGAGGTCCTCCGGGTCCACCGAGAGGACCCTGCGGAACTGCTCGACCGCCTCCGCGTAGCGGCGCTGCAGGAACAGGGTGCGGCCGATGGCGGCGAGAACCACGCGGTCGCGCGGGAAGCTCTCGGCCGCGCGCCGGAAGTGGACGAGGGCGTCGTCGTAGCGACCCATGGACTTGAGGGCGACGGCCCGGAAGTAGTGCGCCTTGGCGAGGTCCCCGTCGAGGGCGAGCGCCCGGTCGAGGTGCTCGAGGGCGCGCGCGTGGCCGCCCTCCTCGATGGCGACCCTCGCGCGGTTCACCCAGCCGTCGGCGTAGGACGGGTCCAGCTCCGTCACGCGCGCGAAGGCCATGTCGGCCCCCTTGAAGTCGCGCTGGAGCAGGAGCCCGATGCCGTAGTCGTTCCACCGCTCCCGGTCTCGCGGATCGGGCGAGGGCGCCGCCGGGCGCGGGCCGATCGCAAGAAGCTTCACGTCCTCCGCGATCACGATCGTCGGCAGGTCCGGAATCTCCTTGAGCTTCCCGGAGACCGCCGACGTGTCCCCGGTGAAGACCCACCTGCCGTCGTCGTGGCCCGGGCCGAGGGCGTGGTCAAGATGGGCCGGGTCGCGCACGCCCGCGTAGGCCCACTGGGTGTACCACCAGCTGAACTTCCTGTAGTTCATCCGGGCCGTGAGCTTGACGGGCCCCTTCACGTCGGCGGGAATCCGAAGGCGGAAGTGCGCGGTGTCGGCGGCTCCCGGCGGGATCAGCCGCGCGTAGGCGACGGCGCGCGCCGCCCAGGCGTTGCGCTTGTTGATCCGGTTGCCGTGCTCGTCGAGGAGGACGGAGCGGTAGAAATGCGCGCCCGGGTCCACGGGCCCGCGCCCGTCGTCGGCGATCCAGCCGTTCCAGAACAGGACGCGGCCGTCGGAGTCCTCGGCCTTCAGCTCGAGCCACACATCGAAGGCGTCCACGGTGCCGCCGGGAAAGAAGTGGCCGACCTTCCTCGTCCGCGCGACGACCTCCACGCGGACGGTCGTACCGGGCCGGGCGGCCGCGGCCGCTCGCTCGATCGGGGCGATCACTCGCCGGGCCGCAGGGGGACCTGCGCCCGCGAGGCCGAGCCCGGTCCCCTCGGCGTCCGGGAACATCGCAGAGGCCACCGGAGCGGCCTCCTCGGGCCGGGCGCGCTCCCTCGCTTCCTCGGGGAGGGCGCCGGACTCCTCGGACACGGCGAAGATATCCACGGTCAGGATGCCGTCCTGGAGGAACTTCTCCACGACCTCGAACTGCACCGGGTCCTGGTTGGCCACGGGCAGGGCCGTGTTGGCGCCGGGGAACCGGTGCGAGTGGACGTAGCCGCCGATGTTTCCCTTGTCGTCGGAGCGGACGAGCGGCATGTGGCACGAGCCGCACTTCTTCGGGCCGTCGGTGGGAACGTAGAAGGCCCTCGCGCCCTGGCCGGAGACACCGCTCTGCTGCCAGGCGTCGTAGTCGTTGAAGCCGCGCAGCCAGCGGTAGTGGTTGACGGGCGCGTCGAGATGGACCTTGTGGCACGCGGAGCAGAACTCGGGAGTGGACTCCCGGTGGAACGGCTTCAGCATCGTGGCTTTGTGCGGGCCGGGGTCGAGCAGGACCATCCGGTCGTGCAGGAACTCGAGCACCGGGTTGTCGCTCGCGACCAGCTTGTGCATCTCCGGGTACTCCAGGACGAACCCGCCCTGGCCCATCGTATCCGGAACGTGGACGATCGAGTGGCAGACGAGGCAGCCGATCCCGGCGTGCGCCTCCGGCGTGTCGAGCTGTTCCCGGATGGGAACGTCCATGCGTCCCGTCAAGAGGATCGCCATGTCGTGGCAGCCGCCGCACCACTTGGAGGGCTTGGTGCCGATGACGTCCTGCATGTACTCGACCGACTTCCGGTACCACTGGTTGTTGAACGAGGAGAAGTGGTGGGCCGAGGCCTCCCACTGCGCCGTGATGTCGGGGTGGCAGCCGGTCTTCCCGCACGACCTGGACTCGAGGAAGAAGTCCGACGGGATGAGCGTGTCGCCCACGGTGCGGTTCGAGGAGGGGAAGAACGGGCCGTCCGCGCCGCCTCCCTCGTCGAAGGGCGTCAGGGGGGGCAGCTCCGGGTTGACGATCCTCGCCGCGTGCGGAGGATCGAGCGCGCGCCATCCGCGGGAGCCGGCGGGCAGGAGCACGGACAGCGTCAGCGTTGCGAGGAGGAGCTTCCGGCCGGCGGACAGCGGCCGCTCCACCGCGACGGCGGCACCGAGCGCGACGAGAAAGACCAGCGCTGCGGCCTCGTGGAATCGGAGCGCCGCGACGTGCGGCGAAGACGTCCCCACCTTGCTCAGCCAGAGTCCCGTGGCGGCCATCGCCGCCGCGGCGAGCGCGTAGGCGACCCGCTGCCACGGGGCCCGCGGGGGGCGGGGGCGGCGGCCGCGCAGGTACGCGATCGCCGAAGCCGCGAGTGCCAAGACGAGGGCGAGCCCCAACACGACGTGCGCGACCACGTTGGCGTGGTAGAGGATCGTGGGGCTGTCGAAGGCCGCCAGGTAGCCCGCGTTGAGCGCGGTCAACCCGGCGAGCCAGAGCAAAGCGTTCGACCTGCGGTGCTCCACGCTGTGCCGACCCCCCGACGAGCGAACCCGGCCCCGCCCGGACGGGCTCGCGAGAAAGTACCGCGCGCGGCGGTCCTGGAGCAACCTTCCTGCCGGGGGCCCGGGGCGGGCGACCGCGCGCCTCGCAGGGTCGCTCTGCCATAGAGGCTATGGGCTCGTACGAATCCTTCCGCGCGCCGGCGACAGGCGGTCAGCGATCGGGCGGGGAGGGGCTGGCAGGGGCCGCGGCCGCGGCTCCGCCTCGCCACGTCGGCCGGTAGCGCCTCGTGGGAGAAAGACAGCGCGGATCCCGCACCGTGACCCGTCCGGCGATTCCGAGCGACCGGACCATGGGGTGGGCGGGATCCAGCCCGGCGACCACGGCGGCATAGCCTCCCTTTCGGTAAATCGGGGAGGCGATCGCCGCCGCCAGGTCGGTCCAGAAGAACCCCGCCAGCAGCACCGCCACCGCCGGCCGGGAGAACCGGCGCCAGCGTCCTCCTCGAAGCTCCACGAGCCGCAGCACGAGCAGCAGGAGGGCGGCGTGGAAGACCACCAGCACCTGCCACATCATGAGGGTCGTCGGGATCGCCAGGCAGGCGACGAGTGCCCCGCCGACCGCGCAGCCGCCGTAGCTCCTCAGCCACCGCCGCGACGTCCGCGGCCGGGGCCTCCTGCGCCGGACCGCCCCCGCCAGGAGCGCTCCACACGGCAGCACCGTCGCCGTGAACACGATCTCGGTGGCGACGTAGTGGATGGGGCGGAGGAGTCGGTCTGCCGCGTCCCCGAGGGCCGGTCCGAAGTCGAACAGCGTGATCCGGGTGGGAAACGCGAGGCTCGGCAGGGAGCTGAGGTAGAAGCTCCCGCGGAGAACGTTGTGGAGCGTCTTCCAGGCGTTGCGCTCCGCGCCGGCTCCATACCCCGGGAGGATCGAGGGATCCTCGCAGGCAGCCACCGCCCACGGCAGGAGGCTCAGTGCGACGGCGAGGCATCCGGCTGCGAGCCCTCCGACGTGCAGGCGGACGAGCCGGCGGATCCACAGGAAGACCGTGGCGAAGCCGAGAATGACCGCGGAAGGGTGGAGCTGTGCTGCGAAGCCGAGGGTGCCGGCGAGGACCGCCGAGGGCCAGAACAACCGCCGCTCCCGCTGCCGCCACGCAGCCCACAGGTGGAGCGCCCCGGCCAGGTAGAGGTAGTTCGGGTTCCAGAGGAATCCCGAGAAGAACATCCTCCAGGGGCTCAGACCGTAAAGGACGAAGAAGAGAAGCCGCTCTCGCGGCGAGGCGGCCTCCCGCAGAACGCGGTCCAGGATCCACCAGGAGGCCAGATGGAGCAGCGTGATGACGAAGATCGGCGCCCGGTAGTCCCGCCAGACCAGCAACGGCAGGCCGACGAGCAGGCTCGTGGCGGGCCCCGGCTCGTAGCCGCCAGCTCCCGCGGAAAGCGGGTTGCCGTAGGGCACGAGCCTCCCCTCGCCGGCGAGCGCCCAGCCGCGCAGGAGGAGCTCGACCGCATCGCCGTCGAGCTGGCTCCGGGAGGCCATCGAGAAGGACAGGGCGGCCGTGCCGGCGAAGAGCACCCATGCGCTCGGCGGTAGCGGCCGGGACGAGCGAAGCACGGGGCGAACTCCCTCATCGCCCCGGCGGGCGGCGCCAGGTCGGGCGACCCGGGAGGCGAGGGATCCTCGGGCCTCCCCGGTCGCCCGGAAAGCCTCCCGCCGCGATCCACGAAGGCCGCGCGGTCACGGGGAAAGCGTCGCGGCTGCCTCCCGCCACGCAGCCCGGAAGGCGGAGAACGAAAGCCGCGCCGCGGCACGACGGCGGGCGCGCTCGACGACGCCGGTCCAGGCCTCGTCATCGGTGAGGAGCTGAACGGCGGTCTCGGCCACGACCGCGTCGTCGGACCCGGCACCGGGAAGATGGCCGAATGCGATCCGGTCCACCATGCCGCTGCCTCCCATGCACGGAATCCCGCAAAGAAGGGCGTCTCCGGCGACCTGGCCTGGAACGCCACTGTGGTCCCGCTGGAGGACAAGGCGGTGCGAGGCCATCTCCGAGAGGTAGTCTCGGTACGGAAGGGGGCCGCGGACGATCCGCAACAGAGAGTTTCCTCCGAGGGAGCGCAGCCGCCGCTCGCCGGCGCCGCCGTCCACGTTCAGGACCGTGACACGGCAGCCGACCCTCTCCGCGACCCGAAGGGCGAGTCGCACCGCAGCCTCGTGGCGGCGAGGCCGAGCGTTCCAGTCGCGCGTTCCGACCAGGATGCCGTTCCGTTCGAGGAGGGGTCGCTCGAAGGACCAGCGGGGCTCCTCGAGCGGATAGGGCGTGGGCAGGACGAGCAGGGGCGCGCGGTCGCGTCGGGCTGCGAAGAAGGCGAGGCAGGCGGGGGAGACCGCCAGCCGCGCGTCCGTCCACGCGAGAATACGCTCGAGCCAGAACCGGGCCAGCGGTCTACGCAGCTGCCGCTCGATCTGATGAGAGCCGCATTCCTTCCACGTGACCAGGACCGTCCGACCGGATCGCTTGAGGGATCGGACCGCCCGCAGCGCCCGGGAAAGCCGACGCGGCAGGAGCACCAGAACGTAGGGAGCCTCTCGAGGGATCGTGGAGGGAGTTCGATGGAACCGTCCTCCGGTCGCCGCCGCAATGGCATGGAAGTTCACCGGAGGGTGCCCGCTGTCTTCGGGCCCGGGGATGCCCTCCGCGTAGCTGGCGAAGGAGTCGCGCCCCCGGGGATTCAGGACGTCCAGCGGCGCGGTCGCCGCCTCGAACTTCTCGACCATGCCCCCCCGCTCAGACCCCTGCGCCCCCGTCGGAGGGCGCGCCTGCCTCGACGACGGAGTGCGCCATCGGTCGGCGAGTCGTCGCCGGTCCGGAGACGAGGGGGCGTCGGCCTCCGGAGCGACCATCCCGCGGCTCGTACTCAGGACCGCTTCGAGGGCTGCAGCGGTCGCGGCTCGGAGGTCGCTCCCGAGCCTCGCCTCGCGTCCGACCCGACGATGCGCCGCGCGAGACGCACCGGCGCAGCCAGTCGCCGAGGGCCGGCGCCCGCGCGGAGGTAGTAGCCGAGCATCGAGCCCACCGAGCCCGCCCGGCGGCTCCACGGGGCTCGCCGCCGCAACGCGATCCGCACGTAGTCTCGCAGCTCGGATGCGGTGGGCCGTTCGATGGTCCGGAATTCGCTGTGGGCGAAGTCGGAAAGGCGCCCCATGTCATAGCCCATGCGTGTCTCCAGCAGCACGAACAGACGGTGAATCGCCAGCTTCCGGCGATAGTCGTGAACCGCGTCGTGGTCGCGCCCGTAGTAAGCGTTGCGGTCGTGAACCCGGTAACGGACAAGCGCCCTGTCGAGATAGTATTTCCGGCCGCCGACGACCGACGCACCGAAAACGAGGCAGTCGTCCGCCCGTACCCTCCAGTCCTCGAGGTACGGGATGGGCAGGATCCGCTCCAGGAGCCGCCGCCGCATGGACAGGCACGAGGTGCACGCCCCGATCCACTTGCGCCGGGCGAGGGTGCTGACCACCGAGTAGCCGAGATCCCGGTCCCCGGTGCCGCTCGACTCCACCCCCTCGACCCTCCCGAAGGTCCGGCGGGCCGCGAAGACGAAGTCCACGTCCGGTCTGCGCGCGTAGACGTCGAGGACCGCAGCGACGTAGTCGGGCTCGTAGACGTCGTCCGAGTCGAGAAAGAAGACGACGTCGCCGGTGGAGGCGGCGAAACCTGCGTTGAAGCACGACAGCTGCCCCTCGTTGGCCTTGGCCAGCAGCCGCACCCTCTCCTGCCCGCCGTACCGGCGGCGCAGCCGCTCCAGGGACCCATCGGCGGAGCCGTCGTCCACGAGAACGATCTCGTCGAAGGGATGCGTCTGCGCCAGCGCGCTGTCGCAGGCCTCGAACACGTACTCGCCGTAGTTGTAATGATTGATGAGACAGCTCGTCCGCACGGACAACCCCGGAGTGGCACAATAGGGGACCATAGCGCCCCCGGAGTGTCAAGTCGGTGAAACGGCTCAAGTACCGGATCGCGAACCTCTTCGGGTACGAGTTGATGAAACCGCGCCGCGCGCAGTTGACCCTCGAGGGTCACCTGGCCGCCGTCTTTCGCTCCAGGAGGATCGAGTGCGTCGTGGATGTGGGGGCGAACGAAGGGCAGTACGCGAGACTGGTGCGCCGCGCGGGCTATCGCGGCCGCATCGTGTCGTTCGAGCCGCTCCCGGAAGCGTTCGCCACCCTCCAGCGGCTCGCCGCAGCCGACGCGGACTGGGTCGTCCATCGCCTCGCTCTCGGGAGGGAGGACGGTACCCGTGTCCTCCACCGGACGCGCTCGACGGATCTGGCATCCTTCCACGCGCCGGCACGACTGTGCGCGGAGCGGTTCGGTGCCGGAGCCGAGGTGATCGGCGACGAGTTGGTCTCTGTCCGGCGGCTCGACGGTCTCGCCGGGGAGCTTCTCGGCCACGTCGGCTCCGGGAGGCTCTTCCTCAAGATGGACACACAGGGCTGGGACCTCGAGGTGTTCGCCGGGGCCGAAGGTCTGCTCGACCGCGTCGAGGGACTGCAGTCGGAGCTGTCCGTGACCCCGCTGTACGAGGGGATGCCGGGCTACCTCGAGGCGATCGCCGAGTACCGCCGGCACGGCTTCGAAATCAGCGGCTTCTATCCGGTCTGGCGGGACACAGGGTCTCTGGTTCTCGGGGAAGCGGACTGCGTCCTCCTTCGCCGGGCCTCTCGCGGGTGATTTCGATCGGCTCCGTCGGCCTCGCCTGCGCGGAGCTTCAGGGCGTGCGGCCGACCTCGAGCTTCGATCCAGCGGGAGACCGCATCGGGAGAGGTCGCCGCCTCCTCCGCGGCGCGGGCCCGGGCGGCGGGATCGAGTGTCGGTGGGGCGAGACCCGGGCCCGCCTCGCGGACGATCTCGCCGGCCCCGCCGGTGTCGTGAACGATCTCGGGCACGATCGAGAGCCGCCGAGGGACCGGCGCCGGGCCGCAGCGCTCCCGGCCGAGGTCCACCGCCAGGATCCTCGGGCGCGCATTCACCGAACCACGAGGTGAAACGCCGCGTCCGCCGCTCGCGCTGTGCTAGAATCTGCGGCGTTTCGATCGGCGGAGCCCTCGTGGACGACGGATCCGGGCCGAGACCCACCCTCCCGGCAGACCGACAGCTCGCCCTTCTCGAGCGAGGGACCGTGGACCTGGTGACGCGGGAAGAGCTCGGCAGGAAGCTCGAGCGCTCGCAGGCCTCCGGCCGTCCGCTCACCGTGAAGGTCGGCTTCGACCCGACGGCGCCGGACCTCCACCTGGGACACACGGTGGTGCTCCGCAAGATGCGTCAGTTCCAGGACCTCGGGCACCGGGTGGTGTTCCTCATCGGTGACTTCACGGGACTCATCGGCGACCCGACCGGTCGCAGCCGCACCCGGCCGCCGATGACACGCGAGGAGATCCTGGCGAACGCAGAGACCTACAAGAGGCAGGTGTTCAAGATCCTCGACCCCGACAGAACCGAGATCCGCTTCAACAGCGAGTGGCTCGGCGCGCTCGGATCCGAGGGCTTCATCCGGCTCGCCTCCCACTACAACGTCGCCCGGATGCTCGAGCGGCGGGATTTCAAGGCCCGCTTCCAGGACGGCCAGCCCATCGCGCTGCACGAGTTCCTGTACCCTCTCGCGCAGGCCTACGACTCGGTGGCCCTCGAGGCCGACGTGGAGCTCGGGGGCACCGACCAGCTGTTCAACCTGAACGTGGGCCGCGACCTGATGCCCGCCTACGGACTCGAGCCGCAGGTGGTGATGACGCTGCCGCTGCTCGAGGGCCTCGACGGCGTCGAGAAGATGTCCAAGTCGCTGGGCAACTACGTGGGGATCGAGGAGCCGCCGCGGGAGATGTTCGGCAAGCTCATGTCCATCACCGACGAGCTGATGTGGCGCTACTACGAGCTGTGCACGGGGATCTCGCCCGAGGGCCTCGCCGAAATGAAGGACCTGGTGCTCCGCAAGCGACTCCATCCGAAGCAGGCGAAGCAGGGGCTCGCGGTCCGGCTCGTCGCCGACTTCCACGGCGAGGCGGAGGCCGAGAGGGCGCGCGAGGAGTTCGAGCGCGTCTTCGCCCGCAAGGGCGCCCCCGACGAGATCGCCGAGCACCGGGTCGCCGCACCCGGGGGAAGGATCCAGGTCGCGCGGCTGCTCGTCCAGATCGGCCTCGCCTCCTCGAACAGCCAGGCGAGCCGCCTGGTTCGACAGGGCGGGGTGCGCCTGGACGACGCCAGGCTCCCTCCCGACACCCGCGAGATCGAGGCGAGGCCCGGCACGACGCATCTCGTCAAGGTGGGAAAACGGCACTTCGCCCGGGTGACGTTCACCGGCGACGAGTCTCACCAGCGAACCGAGACCCGATAGGTCAGCGCCGTCTCACCTGCCCGGGGAACCGGGACGTCGAACTCGACGGTTCCCGCGTCCGGCTTCTTCCACGGGTGGCTCGCCTCGAGGACCTGGAAGTCGCCTCCCACCGGCTCGCGCACGGTCACGGTGACGTCCTCGTCCTTGTGGTTTCGGATCGAGATCCGGAGCGAGGCCTCGCTCTGCCGCGGACTGATGGCGCGGTACTCGGTCTGGACCCGCTCGGCGACGAGATCGAACGCCGAACCCACCTCCACGCGCAGCGTCTCGTCCTTCGCCGTGTGCCCGATGCGGTTCTCCCCGGCGAACCGCTCGGCCCCGGTCCCGTCCCTCTCGTAGACGCGCAGGACGCCTCGCGGGAGCGGCACCCCCAGGCCGCTCTGCCGCGCGTTGCGGATCTCGAGCACCACGCTCGGCCTCTGATCCCGGGAGGCGGCCTCCATCTTCGCGCGGTGCCAGGAGGGCGAGCCCACGAGCAGGAACCTCTTCGTCACGGGCACGCCCCGCGCCTCGAGGAGGCGCAGCTGCAAGGCGTCGCCGTCGGCGAGCGTGGCGGGCCGCTCGAGGCCGTACACGTGGTACTCGAAGAAGGGCTCCTCGGCGAAGGAGGGGGCGGCGGCGGCTTCGGCCCGCGCCGCCGCGAGGGGTTCGTGACGTCCGACCCGCCGCACGTCGCCGGCCACCAGCTCCAGCGCGGCGTCGGTGTAACCGGCCCCGCAACGGTTCTCCACCGTGACCCAGCCCGTCAGATCGGCCTTCCGCCCGCCGCTGTCGAGGACCGCGACGTAGTCCGCCGACCAGCTCATCCCCTCCGTGAGGTAGGACAGCTCGACCCGGTGCCGCCCGGGCTGGCTCGCGCGAAGCGTCCAGAACAGCGTGGGCCGGGCGACGAGGTCTGGGGGAAGCTCCGGCAGCAGGACCTTGCCCGTCTGGCCGATGACGACGCGGTCGCCGATCCGATAGACGGGGCCCCCCTCGAGCGACAGGAGCGTCGCCCTGGTCGTCCGGGTCGTCAGGTCCTCGGCCTGCTCCACGAGCTCGACCTCTCGCCCGACGTAGCGCTCCAGAAGCTCCTGGGGCGAAAGGAGCCCGGTGCGGTAGTTCTGCTCGAGGACGGCCAACTCCCCGGGGCCGGAGACCGGGCGCACGTGGACGGTCCGGGGATCGAGCCGCGCGGGAACGTCGAGCACCCGCATCGTTGCGGCGACCGCGCGGTCGAGCTCGAGCTCCCGGATCTCCCGGACGAGCGCGAAGTCCCCGCTGTAGATCGTGATCGCGGCGGCGCGCCGTCCCGACGCTGTGCTGTCGGGAAGCGAGGCCGGTTCGGCCGCCCTCGCCGCGGCCGCGACCGCCAGTCCCAGGAGCGCCCACGGGCGGCCGTTCACGGCGAGCCTCGCCTCCCCACGGTCGCCTGCGGCCTCTCGGCGCCCGCCGCGCAGGCGTGACGGTCGGCTCCGAGTGTGTCGGCGAGGAAGCAGGCCACCTTGCGGCTGTAGGCCGCCGGGCGGCGGCTGTTGTGGCCGAGACCCTCGAGAACGACCCAGGTCACGGGCCCGCCGGCCGCGTCCCGCAGCGCCTCGCCGTGGTGGATGCCGACCTCCTCGTCGCGGTCGCCGTGGAAGAGAAGGATCGGGACCCTCACGCGCGGGATCGCTTCCACCGGGCGCAGCCTATAGGGATCGTAGCCGGCGCGCCAGCCCGCGAGGGCGAGGACCGGGCCCCGGAGCAAGGCGGGGGGGACGTGGTAGCGGGCGGCGATGGTCTCGTCCACGAGCCGCGCCAGGTCGGCGAACGGACTGTCCAGGACGAGAGCCCGGGCGCGAGGATCCTCGGCGGCGGCCAGGATGGCGGCCACGGCACCCATGCTGTGGCCCGCGAGGGCGAGCCTGTCGGGATCCACCTCGGGCCGGCGCTCGAGCCAGTCGAGAGCGGACCGCAGATCGAGCGACTCGTTCGCCCCGAGCGTGACGACCTCGCCCTCGCTCTCCCCCCGACCCGA
This sequence comes from Acidobacteriota bacterium, assembly GCA_037446795.1. GTDB lineage: Bacteria > Acidobacteriota > Polarisedimenticolia > Polarisedimenticolales > JBBIHW01 > JBBIHW01. The sequence goes on along the minus strand of JBBIHW010000011.1, from coordinate 9,575 downwards.
GAAGTCGAGCAGGAGCTGGGCCAGGCCCGCCTCGTGCACCTCCGGCGCGGCCCGCAGCCAGGAGCGACGGTCGGCCCCGTTGCCGTGCCCGTAGGCGATTGCCGGCGCCCGCCCGGAGCCGGCCTCCGGCGGCGGCACGTACCATCCGCGCAGGAGGAGCCCCGAGCGGCTCGCCAGCGAGACCTCCTCGAACGGCAGGCCGAGGTCGGCCGGGGAGACGGGCCTCGACTTCGAGGAGACCTCGACGAGGATTCCCACCTGGCCACCCGCGCGCCGAGCCTCGAATCGGAACGTGTGTCCGGCGGGCTCTCGGCGCACGGCCCGGGCGACCGCCTCGGCGGACAGGACGGGAGCGCCGTCGAGCCGCACGATGCGGTCCCCGGGCCTCAGCCCCGCCGTCGAGGCCGGAGGCACCGCGCGCTCGACGACGACCGCGCCGTCCGGGTCGTCTCGCAGCTCGACACCCACGACAGCCCGTGCGGACTCGGAGATGCGCGGCCGAGGCGGGGACACGATCTCCGAGGATCCCCGGATGACGAGGTACGCGGACCCGGCGAGGGGCGCGGCCATCAGCAGGATCGCAAGGCCCGACAGGCGTCCTCTCATCCGGCGATCCCTCGCGGCAGCGCGGCGGTGAAGCTCCCGGTCGCGCTTGCGCGGTGAGACTAATCCGAGGCGGCGCGGCGGTCCACCGTCGGTTGCCTTGCGGCTCGAGGCTCGACTAAGGTTTCGGACCTGCGCATCGGACGGCGGTGACCGGATCCAGGGAGGCCGGCTTGGAGCGGGGGCCTGTCTCGACGTTGGAGTGGCTCGAGTGCACCGCGTGCCGCGCGGCCTCGCGCGTGGACGTGCTGCAGGGCGTCTGCCGGTGCGGCGGCTTCCTTCACGCTCGGTATCGCCTGGAGGAAGCCGCCCGCACCCTCACCCCCGCGGCGATCGCCGGCCGTCCTCCGACGCTGTGGCGGTACGCCGAGGTCCTCCCCGGATCCGAGGACCCGATCTCGCTCGGGGAGGGGATGACCCCGCTCCACCGCGCGCGGTTCGTCGGGGAGGCCGTGGGCCTGCGGGATCTCCGCATCAAGGACGAGTCGCTCAATCCGACCGGCTCGTTCAAGGCCCGCGGCATGGCGGCCGCCCTCACGATGGCGCGCCGGCTCGGCGTCAAGCGCGTGGCCCTTTCCTCGGCGGGGAACGCCGGGAGCGCCGCCGCGGCCTATGGGGCGCTGGCCGGAATCGGGGTGGACCTGTTCCTGCCCGCGGACACGCCGGAGCCGTTCCGGCTCGAGGCGGCGGCCTACGGCGCCCGCGTGCGGCTCGTCCCCGGGGACCTGTCTCACTGCGCCCGGCGGATGCGAGAGGACCCGGAGGCCTCCACGTGGCTCGACCTCTCGACGCACCGGGAGCCGTACCGGCTCGAAGGGAAGAAAACGATGGGCTACGAACTCGCCGAGCAGCTCGGCTGGCGGCTGCCCTCCGCGATCGTCTATCCCACCGGGGGCGGGCTGGGGTTGCTCGGGATGTGGAAGGCGTTCGAGGAGATGGAGGAGATCGGTCTCCTCGCACCGGGGCGGAGGCCGAGGATGGTGGCCGTTCAGGCGAGCGGCTGCGCACCGGTCGTCCGGGCCTTCGAGGCCGGCGCCGCCGAAACGGCGCCCTGGGACGACCCGCACACCTCGGCGCTCGGCCTCCGCGTTCCCGCCCCCGCGGCCGGAGCCGCCATCCTGCACGTGTTGCGCGAGTCGCAGGGCACGGCCGTGGCCGTCGAAGAGGCCGAGATCGCGAGCGCGCAGCTCGAACTCGCGCGGGGGGAGGGGATCCTCGCGTGCCCCGAGGGCGCCTCGACGCTCGCGGCGGCGAAGCGGCTGGTCGCAGCGGGCTGGCTCGCGCCGGCCGATCAGGTCGTCCTCTTCAACACGGGCACCGGCCTGAAGTATCGCGCTCCGGCCGGCCTGCGCGTCCCTTGAGCACGCCCCCGGCCCACGCGGTCCTGCTCGGCGGCCGGGTCTGGACGGGAGGCCGATCGGGCCCGCCGGCCACCGCTCTGGCGATCCTCGGAGAGCGGATCGCCGCCGTTGGAAGCGACGACGAAGTCCGCGCGCTCGCAGGTCCGGGCACCGTGCGCGTGGATCTCGGCGGCGCGGTCGTCGTTCCGGGCTTCCATGACGGCCACCTGCATCTCGCCGCGGGTTCGGCCGAGCGGTCGAGGCTCGATCTGCGCAACAGCGGGAGCGCGGTGGAGGCGGCATCGCTGGTACGGGAACGGGCGCGGTCGCTTCGGGAAGGGTCCTGGATCCGCGGCTACGGCTGGGATCAGACCCGGTGGCGGGAGTCCGGGTTCCCGTCCCGGCAGCTCCTGGACGAAGCGGCTCCGCGCCATCCCGTATTCCTCTCGCGGGTGGACGGGCACGCGGCCTGGCTCAACACGGCAGCCCTCCACGCGCTCGACATCTCGCGCTCGACACCGGATCCGCCGGGCGGCGCGATCCTCAAGGACCCGGGCACCGGCGATCCAACCGGGATCCTCCTCGAGCGGGCGATGGAGACGGCGCTCGAGAGGCTGCCGGGCGAGGGGGAGGAAGAACGCCGCAGGGGTCTGCTCGAGATGCTTCGCGAGCTCGCCAGGAACGGGATCACGTCGGTCGAGGACGTCGTGCCCGCCTGGGCGGTGCCGCTCTACGCCCGCTTGCTCGGGGAGGGGGAGTTGACCGTCCGGGTGTCGGCCTGGCTTCCCGTCGAGCACGACCGGAAGGAGGCCATCGAGTGGCGGGAGCGCTACCCCGCGGGACATCCCTGGCTCTCCGTGGCGACGCTCAAGATCTTCTTGGACGGCACGCTGGGCTCGCGCACTGCGGCCCTGCTCGATCCATACGCGGACGAGCCCGCCTCGCGAGGACTCCTGCGGATGGAGCCCGCCGAGCTCTCCGAGGCGGTGTCGCGGGCGGAGGCGGAGGGGTGGGCCGTGGCGATCCATGCCCTCGGAGACCGCGCAGTGCGGGCGGCTCTCGACGCCCTCGAGCGGCTCCCCCGGCGAGCGCGCCCGAAGCCTCGTCGCATCGAGCACGCGCAGCTGGTCGCGCGCGAGGATGTCGGGCGCTTCGCGCGGGCCGGCGTCGTCGCCTCGGTGCAGCCGGTTCACCTGGTCGAGGACCTTCCCTGGCTCGCCTCCCGCCTCGGCGACCGGAGGGATTCCCTGCTCTATCCCTGGGGCTCGCTCGCGCGGGCCGGGGCGACGCTCGTCTTCGGCTCCGACTGGCCGATCGCCCCGCTCGACCCGCGCCGCTCGCTCCACGCGGCCGTATCGCGGGCGCTGCCGGGTCGCGAGGCGGAACCCTTCGGCTCCGAGGAACGGCTCGCCGCCGAGCAGGCGCTGCTCGCCCACACGGCGGCCCCCGCGGCCGCGGCCGGCCGCGAAGGCGACCTCGGGGTCCTGCGAGCGGGAGCTCTGGCCGACTTCGTGCTTCTTGACGGCGACCCGCTCCGGGTGCCCGCCGGCGAGCTGCTCGCCGTCTCGGTCCTGGAGACCTGGGTCGGCGGTCGCCGCGTGCATCCCGAGGCGGCTCCGACCCGGTCCGTGGTTTGACACCTTTTCCGAGCGGCAAGTACACTCCCGCTCGACCGCGAGGGGTCGCTTGCGCGATCGGATCTTCGTCGAAGGGATCAAGTTCCACGGGTTCCACGGCCTCACGCGCATGGAGCGGCAGATCGGCGTGCGCCTGTCGGTGGACGTGATCCTCGAGCTCGATCTCGAGCGTTCGGGCCGCTCGGACCGGATCGGGAACACCCTCGACTACCGCCGCGTCCACGAGAAGGTGCTCGAGCTCGGCCGCGGCCGCTCGCACCGCCTGCTCGAGTCCTTCGCCCTGGCGCTGCTCGAGGCGCTGCTGGTGGAGTTCCCCGCCGAGCGGGCGACGGTGCGCGTGCGGAAGGAGACGCCGGTGCTCGACGGGATCGTGGACGCGGTCGGGGTCGAGATGACGCGCGAGCGCCAGGAGCTGAGGGGAGCTTGAGGGTTCGCCGCACCTTCACGTTCGAGGCGGCGCACAGCCTGCCGCGGCACCACGGCAGGTGTCGCGGCCTGCACGGGCACTCCTACGCCCTCACCGTGGTCGTGGAGGGGGAGGTGGAGCCCGACAGCGGCATGGTGCTCGACTTCGACGACCTCGGGGTGACCGTGGGAAGGGTCGTGCTCGACCGGCTGGATCACTCCTGCCTGAACGACCTCGTCGAGAACCCGACCGCCGAGAACCTGGCGGCGTGGATCTGGGGGCAGTTGCGGGAGTCGTTGCCGGGGCTCGTGGAGGTCGAACTCGCGGAGACCCGCGACTGCTCGGTGGTGTACCGGGGGAGCTGAGGTGGATCGGGCGAGGATGGAGGAGGCGGTCCGGCTCTTCCTCGACGCGATCGGGGAGCGGTTCGAGGGCGATGACCTCGAGGCCACCCCCGAGCGGGTCGCCCGAGCCTGGGCTCAGGAGCTGCTCGGAGGCTACGACGTGAGGCCGGAGGAGGAGCTGGTCTGGACGCCGGCTCCCGCAAGCGCCTCGATCGTCGTCGCCCGCGACCTGCGGTTCGCGTCGGTGTGCGTGCACCACCTGCTTCCCTTCGTCGGCGTCGCGCAGATCGCCTACCTTCCCGCCGGACGCCTAGCGGGTCTGAGCAAGCTCGCCCGCGTCGTGGACGGCTGGGCCTGCCGGCTCCAGGTGCAGGAGCGGCTCACGGAGCAGATCCTGCGGACGATCGAGCGCGTGCTGGAGCCGCGCGGGGCGGTGGTGCTCCTCGATGCGGAGCATACGTGCATGACGCTGCGCGGCGTGCGGAAGGAGGGGAGCCGGCTCCTCACGGTCGCCGCGTCGGGCATCTACGAGCGGGATCGGGCGGCGCGGGCCGAACTCCTCGACCTGCTGCGGGGGCGTTAGCCCGACCGGGGTCCGCGCGATCCCTCGATCGAGATCGTCATGAGCCGACGCTTGCGATGGGCCCGGGAGGCGAGACCGGCGCGGCGCCCGGCCCGCGCCGTCTGCCGGGCGCTGCTCGCCCTGTCCGCCTCCGCTGTGTCGCTCGCAGCGGGCGATCTGCCGTCCAGGCTCGCCCTCGAAGCGGGCGAGGAGGAACCGCTGTTCCGCGTGGGGCTCGAGTCGGCGGGCAAGCTCTTCGTCTCCTCGGACCGGCCGTACACCGTGCGCGACGCGGAGACGGGGGAGGCGGTGTGGAAGCCGTCCTTCGCGGGCGAGACCGTCCTCGTCGCCGACGGCGGGCCCGAAGGCGGTGTGGGAACGGTCTACCGGGTGCAGGTGGGTGCCTTCTCGAGCCGCGAAGCGGCGGAGCGGGAGCGGGCCGCGGTCGAGCGGGCGGCGGGGGAGGGTGCGGTTGCCAGGTTCCACCCCGACCGCGGGACCTGGCGCGTGCGGGTCGGCGAGGCGCGAGAGCGAGACGGCCTCCGGTCCCTGATCTCGGCGCTCCGGAAAGCGGGCTACGCGGGCGCGTGGATCGTCGAGGAGCCCGCCGCGGAGGTCCCGAACGTCACGATCCGGATCGTGGACGCCTCCTACTCCGGCTTCGCGACCGGCAAGGCGCGCCTGCTCGTCGTCCCGTCCCGCGGCTCGATGATCCGTGTCGGCGGGAAGCCCTACCGCGGCATCGTCGAGGTGCGCGCGAGCCCGTACGGGACGCTGCGGGCGGTCAACTGGGTCGGGCTCGAGGCGTACCTTCGCGGGGTCGTCCCCGCGGAGCTCGGCCCCGAGCAGTGGCCGCAGCTCGAGGCGCTCAAGGCACAGGCCGTCGCCGCCCGCACCTACGCCTGGCGCCATCGCGGGCAGTTCGAGGAGGAAGGGTTCGACCTGTGCGCGCTGCCGCGCTGCCAGGTCTACGCCGGGGCCTCCGGCGAGCATCCGCTCTCGGACGAGGCGGTGCGGGCGACCCTCGGCGAGATCCTGACCTACGGCGGGTCTCCGATCTCCGCGCTCTATACCTCGACCTGCGGCGGGCACACGGAGGACGCCTCGGAAGTGTTCCCGGAGGAGGCCGCACCCTATCTCAGAGGGGTGCCGTGCAGGTCGGACGCGGAGGGTGCGGGAGCGCTGCGCGCCCTGCTGCGGGGAGCGCCGGTGGAGCCGGTTCTCGACGAGACCGGTCAGGACGTCACGCGCGCCGTCGCTCTGCTGCGTGCCTCGGGGGTGCTCGGCCGCGAGCCCGCGGCTCGATACCTCCACGGTGTGCCGCATGCCCCCGAGCTTCGCTCCTGGACCCGGGCGCTCGCCGACCTCGCCGGCCTGCCCGCGCCGGAGGGCCCCGCGGGGTCCACCGAGACGCTCGCGCAGGCGGCATCGGCCGTGCTCTCGGACCTCGGATGGCGGGACCGGGTCGGCCTGCTCCTCTCGGACGAGGACGTCGGAGCGATCCTGCGGGCCGAGCGCGATCAGGATGTCCCCGTGGCGGAGCGCCGGGCCGTCGCCTACCTCGCCTGGCTCGGGTTGCTCGCTCCTCTGCCGGACGGAAGCTACGGCGCGGCGCAGCCTCCTTCGCGAGCGCGGATCGTGTCCCTCCTCGCGGGGCTCGGGGAGCGGTACGACGCCTTCGGGCTGCGGGAGGTCACCTTCATCGGGGGAGGGAGGCAGGTCGTTCACGTCCTCGCGAGCAAGGCGGAGGAGTCGCTTCCGCTCGCGCCGCGCCCGTGGCTCGTCGCCCGCGTGGCGGGCCGCGCAGCCGGCGTGCAGACGCTGCCCCTGTGGCCGGGAGACCGGATCGTGCTGCGCCGGGACGGCTCGGGCCGCGTGGACTTCCTCGAGCTCAAGGGCCCGCTGCGCGGCCTCTCGGACGACCGGCAGTCGCAGGCGTTCTCCTGGGAGGTCCGCCGCACGCGCTCCGAGCTCGAGGCGTCCATCAACCGCTCGGTCGCGATCGGCAGGCTCGTGGACCTGCAGGTCGTCCGGCGCGGCAGGTCGGGGCGGATCGTCGAGCTCCGGGTCGAGGGCACCGAGGGGACCGCCGTGGTCTCCGGGTTCGACGTCCGGAATCTGCTGGACTTGCGGGACACCCTCGCCGTGGTGGAGGTCCAGCGCGACCGGTCGGGCACGATCGCCGGCGTCGTGTTCTCCGGGAAGGGTTGGGGTCACGGGGTCGGCCTGTGCCAGACCGGCGCCTACGGGATGGCGCTGCGAGGGAAGAACTACCGGGAGATCCTCTCCCACTACTATGCGGGTACGGCCATCGAATCGCTCCGCTCGAGTCCGCCGGGGGCCCCTGCGGCGCGTCCCGGCCCATCGGACGACGGGTGGCGCCCGGGCGGCAGCGCCCGCTAGCGCCGATGTCCGCCGGGCCTATATTGCAAGCGGGGACGGGCAGCCCACGGAACCCGTCCGCGGCGGCGGGAAAGACCCGCTCTCCCGGGCGCCCGTCGGCAGGAAGTCGTCGTGCTCGCTCGAAGACTCTGCTACCTCGGCCTGGCGATCCTGGCGGTGACCGCCTGGCTGCTCGTGGCCGACTTGAGAGGTTGGGTCCCGCAGGGCGTCGCGAGCGACTGGACCTGGCCTCTGATCCGTGCCGCCGCGGTGTGCCTC
>JBBIHW010000011.1:0-2012 GCA_037446795.1 Acidobacteriota bacterium | reverse complement strand
GGCGCGGGCATCGCCGTCATGGTGCTCTCGCCGCTGCTGCGGGAGGTCCGGCGAGGCCACTGCGTCCGGTGCGGGAGGCGGACCGAGCGCGGGCAGGTGTACTGCCTCGACCACCTGCAGCAGACCCTCAACGAGTACCGCGACCAGACCCGGGCGAGGTTCCTCGACGAGAAGGGCAGTCGCGCCTGAGCCAGGCGCGGATCCTCGTCCTCCTCGGCCCGACCGGAACCGGGAAGTCGGAAACCGCCGTCCTCCTGGCGGAGCGACTCGGCGGGGAGGTCGTCGGCTGCGACGCCCTGCAGGTCTATGCCGGCCTGGACGCAGCGACCGCCAAGCCCTCGCCCGAGTCGCGCCGGCGCGTCCGCCACCACCTGGTGGACGTGGCCGACCCGCGTCGCGACTTCAGCCTCGCCGACTACGTGCGCCGGGCCGAGGAGGCGATCGAGGAGATCCGGGGACGGGGGAGGGTTCCGATCGTGACGGGCGGCACGGGGATGTACCTGCGCGGACTCCTGCGAGGCATCGTTCCAGCACCGCCGCGCGACGACAAGCTGCGCGCGAGGCTTCGTGCCATGACGCGCCGGTTCGGGCCCGAGAGGCTCCATCGCTGGCTCGGAAGGCTCGACCCGGAGAGCGCGCGGCGGCTGCAGGCGACCGACACGCAGCGCATCCTGCGGGCCCTGGAGGTGGCGCTGCTGTCCGGACAGCCCTGGGGCGAGCTGCTGCGTCGCCACGGGACCTGGAATGCGGCAGAGGAGCGGTACGCGGCGCTGAAGGTCGGCCTCGACCGCGACCGGGTGCAGCTCGCCGAGACGCTGCGGCGGCGCGTCGAGCGCTTTTTCGAGGTCGGCCTCGTCGAGGAAGTCGAGCGCCTGGTGGCGCAGGGCGTGCCCGAGTCGGCGAACGCGTTCAAGGGGATCGGCTACCGCGAGGTCCTGGCGGCGCTGCGATCCGGCGCGGACCCGCGGGCGGCCATCGAGGACGTGGTCCGGAGCACGCTCCGCTACGCGAAGCGGCAGCGGACGTGGTTTCGAAAGGAACCGGGGGTCGTGTGGATGGACGCGTCGGTGGGACCCGAACGGCTGGCCGGGAGGATCGCAGCGCTCTGGGAGTCGGGGGCACCCTGCAGCGCCGGTCCCGGGCCGTGAAGCCGCGGCTCCGCCTTCAGCGCCGGAAGAAGGCCTTCCTCTCGGGCTCGGCCGGAGGGGACGCGGAGGCGCCTCCCGTGGACAGCTCCCGCAGCCTCGCCTGCAGGCGCTCCACCTTGGCCTCGTACTCCTGCCGCAGCAGCTGGATCTGCCGGACGAGCCGCTCGTTCTCGGCGCGCAGCGCCTGGAGCTCGCCCTCTCCGGATGCCGAGGCCGCCAGCTCCGCGCGCAGACGCTCGATTTCGGCGTCGCGCTCGGCGAGCTCGGCGCGGTGCCGCTCCTGGACGTCCTCGTAGAGCTTGCGGATCTCCTGCAGCTCGACGAGCTTCGAGTAGTCGCACACGCTCTGGGCCATGTCCTCTCCTTCCGGCGACTCGTCCCGGCCCGCATACAGGAACTTCCGGAGCAGCAGGTCGAGATCGCCGGGCTGGCTGCTCGCCGCGAGCGCGGTCTCGTAGGTGACCGCGCCGTTCAGGACGAGCGCGGCGAGCGACTGGTTCATGGACTGCATGCGCTCGTAGGCGACCGACCGTTCGATCTCCTCCTCGAGGGCGTCGAGATTCCCCTCGAAGATCAGCTTGGCCACCCGCGGCGTATGCCGGAGGATCTCCACGGCGGCAGTGAGCCCGGAGCCGTCTGCCTTCTCGACGAGCTTGAGGGAAACGACCGCCTGGAGCACCGAGGCGAGCTGCTGGCGGACCTGCCGGTGGCTCCCCTCGGGGAACATGTCCACGATCCGGTCAATGGTCTGGGCGGCGCTGTTCGTGTGGAGCGTCGAGAAGACGAGGTGGCCGGTCTCGGCCGCGGTGAGCACGGTCTGCATCGTGGTCAGGTCGCGCATCTCGCCCACCATGATCACGTCCG
>JBBIHW010000010.1:5851-23255 GCA_037446795.1 Acidobacteriota bacterium | reverse complement strand
GCCAGGCTGGAGCCTCTTCTTCGCCCTCGCCTTCGCGGTCCACCCGGCCTTCGCGGGCGTCTCCTCGTGGATCCCGGGGCGCAACGACTCGCTGCTCGCCCTCTTCGCGCTCCCCGCTTTCGCGTCGTTCGTGCGTTTCGTCGAGAGCGGCCGGACCGGCCCGCTCGCCGCGCACCTCGCCTGGTGGGCGGCCGCCCTCCTCGCCAAGGAGACCGCTCTCGTGCTGCCCGCCGTCTGCGCCCTCCACGCGGTCCTGCTCGCCCCGGCCGCTCGGCCGGGCCGGAGGGCGGGTCTGCTGCTCGTGGGGTGGCTCGCGCTCGGCGGGGCCTACCTCGCCATCCGCCGAGCCGCCCTGGCGAACCCGGACGCCCCCGGGGTGCTCGATCTCCTCCGCTCGCTCTCGGACAACGCGGCCGCCTTCCTCTACTACGTTCGGGCCGCGCTGCTGCCCGTCGGGCTGTCGGTCTATCCCCGCCTGGACGACGCGCGCCCGGTCGCGGCCGCCGCGATCCTCGCCGTCCTCGGCGTCCTCGTGGCGCGCTCGCGGCCGCGCCACCGGCGCGCCGTCGCCTTCGGGGCGCTCTGGTTCGCGCTCTTCCTGGCTCCGTCCATCGCCGTGCCGTCGGAGTGGGCCGCGAAGGGGTTCTTCAACGGGCGGCTGTATCTGCCGTCCGTCGGGCTCGGCGTGCTCCTGCCGGGCATCGCGCCCGAGGGGCTCAGGAGGCGGCCTCGGTCGAGGCTCGCCCTCGCGGCGGCCGCCCTCGCCTCGCTCGCCATCGGGACCGCGGTCCACGCCCGCAGCTACAGGGACCGCGTGAGCTTCTGGCGGAGCGCGGCCGCGTCGGCGCCGCAGGCGGCCTTCGTCCGCCTCCATCTGGGAGACGCCTATGCGGCCGCGGGGATGGAGGCCGAGGCCGGAGCCGAGTACCGCGAGGCGTGGCGCCTCGATCCCGAGGATCCCGCGGCGGAGCGAGCCCTGGACCGCTGCTACGCGAAGCTGGGGGTGTCGGAGGGCCGGCTCGCGGCGCTCGAGCGGGAGGTCGCCTCCGACCCCGCCAACTGGATCGCCTGGTACTGGCTCGGGGTCTGCCGCGGCTTCTTCGGCGACATGGCGGGTGCCGCGGCCGCGTGGCGACGCACCATCGAGCTCGAGCCGAACCACTCCCGCGCCTGGGCGAACCTCATCGCCCATCACCGCGGCCAGGGGGAGGAGGCGGAAGCGAGGCGCCTTCTCGAAGAGGCGACGCGGCGCGGCGTGAGGCTGCCCGAGGACGTGCGACGCGCTGCGGCCGAGGAGGGGAATCGGGCGCCCGTCGAGCCCCCGGGCGCGGACCGTTGAGACCCGGCGGGCCGCTGCCCTCAGCCGGAGGCGGCGGCCGCGACGCGGGGCCTGGCGGAGAGAGGGGGATTCGAACCCCCGGTGCGGTTTCCCGCACACACGCTTTCCAAGCGTGCACCTTCAGCCACTCGGTCATCTCTCCCCGCTGTGGATCCTGGTCGCCCCGCGCCGGGGATCGTGGCGGAGAGGGTGGGATTCGAACCCACGTGCCACCTCAACGGTGACAAGGCGCTTTCGAGGCGCCCCCGTTACAGCCACTTCGGTACCTCTCCGCGGTCGCTTCTGCAGGGGAGGTTCGAGAGGCCGCCCTCCGCTCCCGGAAGAAGTCGAGCAGCAGGGCGGAGGCCTCCTCCGCGAGCACGCCGCCGGCGCTCTCGAACCGGTGATTGAAGTCGGCCCCCGCCGTCCTCAGCAGCTCGAGCCGCGCGATGGCGCCCACCCTCAGGTCCGGAGCTCCGTAGACGACGCGCGCGACCCGCGCGTGCATCGCGGTGCCGAGGCACATGAGGCAGGGCTCGACCGTGCAGTAGAGGGTCGCCCCGACGAGCCGGTAGTTGCCGAGCCGTGCAGCGGCGTCCCGGAGCGCGATCACCTCGGCATGCCCGGTCGGGTCGTTCAGCGCCAGCGAGGCATTGTGCCCGCGTCCGACGACCTCGTTCTCGAGGACGACGACGGCTCCCACGGGGACCTCTCCCGCCTCGCGGGCGCGGGCCGCTTCCTCGAGGGCGATCTGCATGAACCGTTCGTCCTGCATGGCCTCCACGCCGCTCCGAGCTCGCGCACGTGGTCGGACCGGAGGGATTCGAACCCCCGACCTACTGGTTCGTAGCCAGTCGCTCTATCCAGCTGAGCTACGGTCCGCCGGCGCCACGACGGCCCGAAAAGCGCCGTCCCTGCACGCAGTTGCGAATCCTATCATCCCCCGGGGAGGCCCTTCAACGCGACCGGCGAGGCCCTTCGAGCCGGCCCGCCGCGGCCGGCACCGGGGGCCGGGGGATCGGTTGCCCGCCCCGTTGGGGGAACCTATATTGCGCCGCGCGTGGGGGCCGACAAACCCAACAGCCCGTACGAGACGGAGGGGACCAGCAGATGAGCAACGAGAAGGAGGGCGGCCGGCGCTTCTTCACGACCTCGGAGGTCGCCCGCTACTGCGCGGTCACCAACGACGGGGTCCTCAAGTGGATCAAGTCGGGCAAGCTTCGGGCCTTCTCGACCCCGGGCGGCCATTACCGCGTGAGCGCCGACGACTTCCGGGCGTTCCTCGAGAAATACGACATCCCCGTGGACGAGGCCTTCTTCCGCGGCTGCGGCCGGGCGCGCTCGGTCCTCGTGGTGGACGACGAGCCGGACATCCGCGACATCGTCCGGCGCGTGCTGTCGGAGATCGACCCTGACCTGCGGATCGAAGAGGCGTCGGACGGCTACGAAGCCGGCATCAAGATCGGGAGCCTCCATCCCGACCTCGTGATCATGGACCTGATGATGCCGCGGGTGGACGGCCTGTCGCTGTGCAAGTCCATCCGCGAGAACCCGGATACGCGTTCGATCAAGGTCCTGGCGATCACGGCCTTCCCCGAGCAGGACAACGTCAAGCGGTTGTACGACGCCGGAGCCGACCTCTGTCTCGTGAAGCCCCTCGAGCTCGACCAGTTCCGCGTCGAGGTCGTGCGCCTGCTCGCCGAGGCGGGGGCGGCCAAACCGGTCAGCGCGTAGGCTCCTTCGGGCCCGCCCGGAGGCGTTCCCGCCTCAGCCGCACCCCGCTCCCCCGCAGCTCGGTCGGGAACAGGCGGCTGCGCGCGACTCCCGCCCTGCAGCCGAACAACAGCGCCGCGGTCGCCAGCACGCCGAGCCCGTAGCCGACCGCGCGCAGGAAGCCGATGGAGGAGGCCTCCGGGAAGTACCGCGTCGGGACGGAAATCTCGCCGACGCGGAACCCGGCCCAGATCGCCTGGCACAGGATCTGGTTGTCGAACACGAAGTCGTCGGAGTTCACCGACAGCGGGAGGGTCGCGAGCACCTCCCGGGCGTAGGCGCGGTAGCCCGTGTGGTACTCGGACAGTTTCTGGCCCACGAGCAGGTTCTCGACGAGCGTCAGGAGGCGGTTCGCCACGTACTTGTAGCGGGGCATGCCGCCCTCGATCGCCCCGCGCCCGAGGATCCTCGAGCCGAGCACGACGTCGTACTCCCCGCTCGCCACCATCCCGGCCATGGCCGGGACGAGCCGGGGGCTGTACTGGTAATCCGGGTGCACCATGACGACGATGTCGGCGCCGAGCGCGAGCGCCTCGCGGTAGCAGGACTTCTGGTTGGCCCCGTACCCGCGATTGCGGTCGTGAACGAAGGTCCGCAGCCCGAGACGCCGGGCGAGGCGGACGGTCTCGTCCTTGCTCGCGTCGTCCACGAGCAGCAGGTCGTCCACGACGTCGCGCGGGATGTCGGCGACCGTCCGCTCGAGGGTGCCGGCCGCGTTGTAGGCCGGCAGGACCACGACGATCCGCTGGCCGTTCAGCACGGCGTCGAGGCGCACGCCGGTCGCGCGCCGGCAGCCGGTGCATCCATGCTCGCGCTCACGACCGCTCCGAGGTTCGAAGGTCCCGCTCAGGGTAGCTCCGCGCCGAGCTTTCCGGCAGCCCGCCCCGCCCCCCCCGAGGCCGCACGGTCGCCAGGACGCGCAACCCGGCCCGTCCCCTGTGCCACACTGGAGGGGTCGCGCCGGAGCCGCGAGGATGGAAGGATCCCCGAACCGTCCCGTCGAGCCGGCGGCGCTGTCCCCGTCCGTTCTCGACGGCGCCGTGGAACTCATGGGTCGCGCTGGCCGCAGCGGCGCCATGCGCGTCCAGGGCGTCAGCATGCGCCCGACACTCGAGCCGGGAGCGATCCTGCGGGTGGACTTCGCCCCGGACCGCGTGCGGTTCGGCGACCTCGTCATCGTCCGGCGCGAAGGGTTCCTCGTCGTCCATCGCCTCGTGTCCCTCGCCGGGCGCGGGAGGCCCGGCGGAAGGCTGCGCACCCGCGGGGACGGCCGTCTCGAGCTCGATGCCGCCTTCGACGCCGCTCGTGTCGTCGGCCGCGTCACCGGCGTCCTGCGCGCAGGCACGTGGAGGAGCCTCGAGGGCGCGGGTCCCCGCGCCTACGCGCGATGCGTCGCCGCACACGACCTGCTCTGGGCCGCGGCGGGGGCGGCGGCGGGGAGGGTCGAGCGCCTCCTCGCGAGGGCCGGTGTCGGTCTCGAGCTTCGCGGTTGGGTCCGGAGGGCGGACCGCCTCCTGCTGGGGCTCGTGGATCGCGTGGCCTTCGACGCCCTCCACCGCCCGCTCGAGCCGCCGCCCGGGGAGACGTGGCCCGCCGGCTCGTCCGGGTCGGGTGGAGGGAGCGCGTCCGCGGGCGCGCCGCGCCTCCGCTGAGGCGACGGCCCGTCAGCTCGAGTGTTTCAGGAGCCCCAGTTCCACCAGGCGAGCGACCGTCTCCCTCACATCCCGCAGCGCCGTCTGCTCGTCCACGTCGTACTCGCCGGCGATCGCCCGGGCCACCTCCTCGATGGATCTCGTTCCGTCGCAGAGTATGTAGACCGCCCGGGCCGTCGCGTTCAGGACGTGGACGCTGTCCCCGGCGGCGTCGTAGAAGACGTACTCGTCGCCCAGGTCCTTGCCCGGGATCGTCTCGGTTCTCGTGGGCAGCTCGCGCACGATGCTTCGGCCTCCCGGCGCCGTGCCCCGACCGCTCAGCGCCCGTAGTGGCCGAGCGGGCCCTCGCCGTGGGTCGGGCTGATCGCGGTCACGAGGTAATGGTAGCTGCTCCCGTCGCCGGCGGCGCCGGCGTGCGTCCACGCGGGCCGTGTCACGGTGCCGGCGTAGTCGAACTCGGAGAGCGAGTCGGGAACGCCGGCATCCCTGGCCACGTAGACGCGGTAGAGAACGCAGGGGTCGCTCTGCTCGAGCCCGTCCCAAGTGGCCGAGAGGTCGGCTCCGCTGCGGTCCACGCGCAGGTTCCCGACCTCGGGTGGCGCGGTGGCCGCGCACGCCGGGTCGTCGGAGGCGAGCAGGGGATCCGTCTCGCCGGCGTCCGACGCACCGTTCGCGTTCCTGTCCTCCGCGCCGTCGGGGGAGCCGCCGCCGTCCGTGTCGCGGCCGAGCGGATCGGTCGTCGTGGTGAGGTCGGCGTCGGCGGCGAAACGACCTCGCGAGACGTCGGTCGCGGCACTCGGCGAGGTCACGCCCATCTCGAGCCCGTCGGGGAGGCCGTCGTCGTCCGAGTCGGCGTCCGCGGCGTTCGGGAGACCGTCCCCGTCGGTGTCCGCGTCCCACTGCGGCTCGTCGCCGTCGAGCACGCCGTCGTCGTCCGAGTCGGCGTCGTCCGGGCTCGTGCCCGCGTCCATCTCGTCCAGGTCGAGCCGGCCGTCGCGGTCCGAGTCGAGCGGCAGGAGGGCCGCCGGATCGCCGAAGTAGATCATCTGCCGGGCGTACTCGATCCCGAGGTTGTACAGCGAGACCCCGTCCAGAAGCGCTCTCCAGGCCGCGTGCCCGAGCCGGGTCTCCCGCAGGTCGAACACGTGCCGGAAGAACTCGTCCGCGAGCTTGTCGTAGCTGAACAGCGTGCCCGAGGCCGACGGGGCCCAGTCGCCGACCGCGCCGCGGTCGGCCCAACGGTTCCATTCCTCTCCGAGGGAGTACGGCTCCACGTCGAGGTTCATGAAGTACCCGTTCACGCAGTTGAGGGCGAGAACGAACGTGAGCCGGTTGCCCGGGGCCAGGGACGAGACGTCTCCGTTCACCCACAGGCCCTCGTCCGCCCAGATCGTGCGCCCTCCGTGGCCCATGTACGTGGTCACCAGGGAGCCGGCGTCGATGGCGGAGCGAATGGCCGCCGTGGCCTGGTCCACGCCGGCCGCGGTCTGGGGGTAGTTCCGCAGATACACCCGCCGCGACTCCATGGCGGGAGGCTGGAAGCGGGCGATCAGATCCTCGAGGACGGCCTCGAAGGCGGTGTCGTCGTCGTCCGCGACGTAGAGGAGCCCGGTGTTCAGGCTCGCGGCAGGCGGGGCGTTCTCGTGGTCGAGGAGGTTGTCCAGGTAGGTGTCGAGCTGCGCCACGGAGCGCACGCTGATGCGACCGACGGCCAGGTCGGGCAGGTCGTCCGCGCCGTTCACGGCGCCGTACCAGGTGTCGGTCGGGGCCAGCCCGAACCCGGGCGCGCGGAACTGGCGCACGGGGACATAGTCGTCGCCGTTGCCCTTGAAATCCATCGGTTCGTAAGTCCCGTCACCGACGAGGACGACGTAGCCGGGAGCCGGCGGGGCGTAGTTGAAGAACGCCCACTCGACGAAGTTCTTGAGACCCTGGGTCTCTGCGATCCCGCCGTTGAACTCGTCGTAGACGTCCGTGAGCCGCGCCGTGACCACGCGAAGGCCCTGGTCGCGGCGGTGGTTCGCGAGCCGCTGCACCGCGTCGTAGAAGCCGTCGTACGCGATCAGCAGGACGTCGGCCCCGGCGGCCGCCTGCGAGCGCAGGTCGGAGGGCTCGTCGCGCACGAAGCCCTGGGGCGTCTTCTCGGCACCGACGCGGAGCGCCACGAAGCGGGGCACAGGGGCTGTCGCAGGGTCCGAGAAGACAGCGGTCCAGGACGAGCCGTCGAGCCTCGCCTGGACCCCTGTGAGCATCACGGGTCGCGCCGGGTCCGCCACGTCGTAGACGACGAGGTCCGAGCCGCTGAACCCGGTCACCTCGAAGCGCCACGGGCCGGCCGCGTCGGCTCCGAACTCGAGGTAGTCGGACTCGGCCGCGTAGCGGTCGAGGTAGTCGAGGCGGATCCAGTCGGTCCACTCCTCCTGCGTCGTGAGCCCCAGGTCCGCCGGGTTCTCGATCCGGACGGTGTTGGTACCCTCCTGGACCCACGAGTGGGGCACGTCGGCACCCAGGGTGACCCCCTCGAGCCCGGTCCACGTGCGATCGTCCACGAGGTTGCCGTTCAGGTAGATCCGCGCGTGATGGTTCGGGCTCGCTCCGGGCGTCTCGCGCCGGCTCTGGACGCGGACCTCGAGGCGCGCCGTCGTCGCCGCCGTCGAGACGTTGGCCACGGTGAGCGTGCGGTCCACGTGGACCGGCACTCCCGGCGTCACCACCGCCAGCTTGTCCCAGAACCACGGACTTTCCACCGACTCCGGCGGGCTGCCCCAGTAGAGGAAGTTCGTCTCGCTGTAACTCTCGTTGCGGAACTCCGATGGAACCGGGTGGGTCGGCGCCGGCGCGGCGTCCCGCGCGGCCATGCGGAGCCCGCTCCGCACCCCGCCCGTCAGGCGGTACACGTTGTCCCACGTCTCCTCCCCTCCGACGGCCTGGCCGTAGAAGCGGATCGCGTCGCCCGGGTCGAAGCTCCCGTCGGCGGCGCCGGTCACCTCGATGGGAACCTCGACGCCGCGGTTGGTGAGGACGAACGTCGCAGGGTCCACCCCGGTCGGGTCCACCCCCGCCGCGAGCAGGTCGGCCCGGCTCACCCGGTAGAGCCCGTCGCCGCGCACGAGGATCTTGAGAGGGGCCATGACGGACGGCTCGGGGTCCGGGATCGCACCCGAGCGCGGCGAGCCCGCCACCGAGGCGGGCCGGGAGACGAGGGACAGGGCGAGGGCGGAGGGGTTCGCGACGGACGCCCCGATCGCGTCGTCCACGGCATCCCCGCGCGCGGACTCCTCCGCTTCCGCGTCCGAGGGCTCGAACGTCACCCGGACGCGCGCCCGGCGGAGCGCGACCCAGTGCTCGAGGTCGGGTCGGAACCGGGCCGGGTGGAACACGAGGCGCGCCAGGCTGACGTGCCGCGCCACGCCCACCGGCTGCACGACGGCGGGAAGGGACGGGAGCGCCTGCCGAAGTTCGCGGCCGGTGGCGGGTCTCACGACCACTGCGGGGTCGTGCGGCCCGCGAGTCGGAACGCCCGGTGGAGCCTCGATTCCTGCCGCTACCCGCTCCTCGATCTCGATCGGGTCGAGGCGGGGGGACGTCCCCTGAGGGACGGCCAGCAGAACGGCGTACTCCGGAAAGAGGGGAAACCCGAGGCGCTCGGGCGCAGGCGCCCCGGCCACCCGTGCCTCGGTCCAGGAGCCCTGCTCGCCCGAGCGAACGATGAACGCCGGCTCGGGGAAGAACGCCTCGACCTCGATCCCCGAGGGATCCTCTGCGACCACTCGGTGGGTCGCCGGTCCTGCGGCCTCCGCCGGCACCACCGGCAGGAGCGCCCGGAGCGCGAGCGCTGAGTGGATCACGGCCCCCGCGGCACGCACGCGCCGGTCCGTCACGGCGCCTCGAACGCCTGCACGAGAAGGTCGAGGGTCTGCTCGAGGCGGCCGGGCACGAGCGCGTGGCACCGCGCGCCGCGCAGCATCTCGCCCAGCTCCATGACCAGCTCCGCCTCGCGGCCCTCGAACTCCCCGGCGAGGCGGCTGCCCGGGTGGCGGTTCAGCATCTCCTGGCCCAGCTCGATCGCCGCCTGGAACGTTCCGATTCGCTCGAGCTCGGGCGGGTCGTCGAAGCCCGGGACCGAGGCGGCCATCTTGATGGCGGACACGACGACCTCGCGGTGCCGCCCCAGCCAGCCCGCGAGGGCGCCCGCGCGGTCCACGCGGACCCGTACGCGGCCGGGAGAGCCCTCCACGGGCTCCGCGCTGCGGACGCCGTCCAGCGCCTCGAGCTCCTCGAGCAAGCTCTCGTGTCCTGCGGCGACCCGGATGTCGTAGAGGGGGAAGCGGCGCACGCCCGCGCCGTCCTCCCTGGGGCGGAGGATCGCCACCGTGCGGATGGGCGCGGGCTCGGAGGCGACCCGAAGCCATCCGCCCGGGGGCAGCGTCCATTCCTCGAGGCTCGTGTCCTCGGCCGCCCTCGAGGCCGACTCCAAGTCCTCTTCCGGGAGCGTGCGGCGCGTCCCTGCGCGCAGGTGGACCGCCCGCGGGAAGGGGATCGCGCGGCCCGACCGCCGGTCGAGGAACGTGACGTCGTCGGACAGCAGCGCGAACCCGCGGCGCGCGAGGTGCACGGCGAGCGTCGTCTTGCCGAAGGTCGAGGGGCCGGCGACGAGCAGGCCGCCTCCGCCGCGGGCGACGGTCGTGGCGTGCAGTGCGACATGGTCCCCGAGACAGCCCAGGAGGTCGGACACGAGCAAGTTGTACGCGTGCAGCGGCGGCTCGCGGCCGTCGAGCGCGAGCTGCCCGCCGGGGCCGGCGAAGCTCGGCCCGCCGGCTCCTCGCAGCTCGATGGCGTAGCGCCTGGACGGCGCGCCTTTCGGGGGCGGCGGGGAGCCGCCCCAGAGGCGGCGGACGATCTGCCGCAAAGCACCGCTGTCGGCGCACAGCTCGACACGAGTCCCGAACCAGTCGAACTCGATCGTCTGGACGGTGGCCGAGCCCATGGGGCGACCCGTCGTTGCCGGGCCGTGCAAACCCGCGGCGCCGTCCGCAGCCGGCGCTCCGGGAAGCGCGGAGCCGTCAGTCGCCCGCAGGCCCGCCCAGTTCGCCGTACACGTTGGCGGCCGCGTGCCCGAGCGCCTCGACGACATGGCGTCCCGACAGCGTCTTCACCGTCGGGGTCGAATAGGGCACCTTCATGCTCGTCCTCCTGGGCCGAAAGACCTATCGCGCTGCGAGCCAGCCGGCTGGCCCGCTCGCCGGGCCGGCCGAGGGAACCGAATCGTAGCCGGCGAGGTACGTGGCGCTCGACAGGTTTCTGCCGTTGAGCGTTCTCTCGACGATTCGCCAGTATACGGATCCGCCGTTGCGCGCGGCAAGACGCTCCACGGCGCGGGCGTGAGAGGCCGACAGCGTGATCTCGCCCCCTCTCGCGCCCCTGGACGTCAGCGGCACCTGCACGGTCTGGTGGCGGTTCGAGAAGGTCGGGTCGGCCGAGATCTGCAGCAGCCCCCCGCGCAGCAGCGCGGGCTCGAAGCGGAAGGTCGGCCTCGAGCCCGCTCTGAGCTGGCTCGTCCCGTAGGGCGGCGCGATCAGGCGGATCGGGGGACGCTCCGGGTTGGGGACCACGGCGCCGCCCGGGTGGAATCCTTCGCGGCCGCTGAGGTCCACGTCCACCAGGACGTACTGGTACCGGACGCCGTTGACCGCCGTCTCGTCGGTGTACCGGTAGTCGGCGCCCTCGAACACGTCCCCCTGGGCGGGAATCAGGCCGGCGTTGAGCCGGACCGTCTGTCCGGTCCGTGTGTCGCGGCGAAGGACGTAGAAGCCGGCATGGTCCACCTCGAGGGCCGTGGTCCACTCGAGGAGCACGGCCCCGTCGCCGGGCGTCGCGGTGAACGACGCCAGCTCCACGAGCTGCGGCGGCGTGCAGTTGGAACTGGTCTTGTCGCTCTCCGGCTGGTCGTTCGTGTTCTGGAAGTGGAGGACCACGTGCGTGGCGACCTGTCCCGTCGAGCTGGTCTCGGAGACCTCGTCCGCGATGTCGCACGCGGTCACCGCGCCCATGCCCGAGCCGGTGAAGTTCACGGTGAACACGCCCGACTTCCCTGCGAGGATCGCCCCGTTGATCCCCGTCTTGGTGGCGAGCTTCCAGTCGAACGATCCGAAGCAGCCCGCCCCCGTGCCGGGGGAGTCGAGCTTCCAGCTCGCGGTGAGGTCCGAGCCGTCAATGACCGCGCTCGCGAGCGACCCGCCGGTGATGGACGAGGGCGTGCTGAACCAGATGCGTGTGATCTTGGCCTGCGTATCGGGGCAGCTCGTCGCGTTGGTCACCGTGAGGGTGAGCCGCCCGCAAGAGGCGGCGTCCCCGCAGGGAACGCCCCGCTCGTACTTGAAGTGCGCATCGCCCTCCACATCCTCGAGCGTCCCGTCGTTCTCGGCGCAGGAAAGCTCGGTGAACACGGCTCCCTCTCCGCCGATCTGAAGATCGGTCTCCGTCGTGGCGCTGTCGGCACAGTCGAAGGTCGGCGTCGTGCAGGCGCGCGGACAACCCACGGCTGCCGTCGGCCTCGCGAGCAAAGTGGCGACCGAAGCGAAACCGATCAAGAAGATCCAGCGGTGCGTCATGATCCTGCTCCTCTCCGACGGCTCCGATCGAGCCTTTGCCGGCATCGCTCACATGAACCGACCCGACTCTACACACTTACGTTGTTATTGCGCGATTGCAACGAGAAAGAATCGCATCCCCTGCCGGGTCCGAGCGAGCCTCCCGAAACGGAAAACGTCAGCGTAAAGAAAACGCCGTATTCCTGCAGACTGGTAAGAGAGGCCGTTCCGCCGCCTTCACGCTTCGGAGCTCGCGAGGGAGGTTTGCCAAGGGATGAGGTGCGCGGACGCAGTCGAGCCCGTGGAGCGATCGGGGAGGGCCGTCGCCTGAGTCCGTTCACACACCTCTCGACGGAACCCCTCCGGCTCGCGCGCGCGACACGGACGCTCTGGCGCTCTGGCCTCGGGCGGGAGGTCGCGGGCTGCACGCCGGGCGTTTCACCCGCGCCGGTGAGGTCCCAGGATTGCCGTGAACGCGGTGAAGGGGTTGAGCCCCGCCCGAGGCCGAGGGTGCTCGGCTCGGGCGGAAAGGAAAACGTTCGAAAGGAGGGCTCGACCCGTGACGAGAGGACCACCGTCGCGGCGGACGGGTGCCCTCGAGCAACCGGCCGTCGAGAGGTGCGCCCGGGGCTGCTCGACCCGGGACATCGAGCAGGTCTTCCCGGGGCGAGGACGGCAAGCTCCTGCTCTTCCGCACCGCCGTAGGACCCCGCGTGATCGAGGTGGGTGCGAGGGACAGGATCGGGGCAGCGCGGACCATGCGGACCGGCTTCGACCCCCAAGCGCGTTTACGGAAGAATCAGGAGTTGATCCCCGCGCTGCACCGCGACGGCCACGCTCCCGCGTTGACACAATAGCCCGCGGTCCGGGCCTGGAAGCGGTCTGGCGCCGAGGACGCTCCGCCCCCCCCCCCGCCCACGCCTCGACCGGGAGTTTGCGTGCTCGGTCAGCGACCGATGTGTCGGCCGCCCGTATAGGTCTTCTGGAGTCCGAACCCGGGATCGGGTCCGCCGGCGGCTCCACCGCTCGCCATGGCCTGAGGGGCCCCCAACGCCTCGAGGACCGCAGCGGCGGAAAGGGTCCGGATGCTCGGGGACTCGTAGCTCGTATCGCTCATGCTTCGTACCTCCGCGGCCCCGCCTCCGGGTTCCTCAGCGATCGCTTATCCTACGAGCAGGTGGGGAGAATGTCAATCCCCGTGTTGGTGGCGCCCGGGGGGAGCGGCCGCGCCCGGCAAGCGGGGAGGGCGAGGCAAGCCTCCCCGGCCGGCATTCGTGAGGTCTCGTGCGCTCCCTGCTGACGACTCCCATGGGCTGGGGCTTCTTGCTCGGGCTCGTCGGCTCGGTTCTGTGGGCGTGGGATGCACTGAGGGGGCGAAGACCGCGCCGGGGAGCGGGCTCGATCGCCGCGGGGTGGCTCGTGGCGATGGCGGGGTCGAGCCCTGCCGTGGCCCATGTCGTGGCGGCCCCCCTGGAGCGCCGGGCGGCGACCTGGCCTCCTCCCCCGGCGTGGGCGGACCGCGAGGCGCCGGAGGCCATCGTCGTGTTCGCGGGAGGCATCCAGGGCGCGAAGGCGCCCGGCGCTCCCCTCGACTGGAACAGCACGGACCGCGTCCGTGAGGCCGTGGTCCGGGCCCGCCGATGGCCCGAGGCGCTGGTGATCGTCAGCGGCGGCACGAGGGGGGGACTCGATGCTCGACTGTCCGCCGGGTCCCGCATGGCGGAGGCGGCGCTGGAGCTCGGGCTCGAGCCGAGCCGCCTGCTCGTGGAAACCGGCTCGCGCAACACCTACGAGAACGCGGTGGAGTGCGCCGCGCTCCTCAAGCAGCGCGGGATCCGGCGCGTCGGCCTCGTGACCTCGCCCCTCCACATGGTGCGGGCGCGTGCTGCGCTCAGCAAGCAGGGCTACCTGACCCAGGCTCTGCCCCCTCCTGCGCCCCGGCTCGGACCTCCGCGACTCGACTGGATCCTTCCCGACGAGGAGGCCGCGCAGCGGACGGCCTGGGCGATTCACGAGTGGCTCGGGCTGGCATGGTATCGGGTCCGGTCGTTCATCTGAATCGCCGGCCGGTCCCGGGGCGACTGCTCCGAGAGGCCCGCGCACGGGCCGAGCCGGAAGGTTTCCTCCTGCCGGAGTTCTTCCGCGCGCCCGGGCCCGGCCGGGGTCCCGACGCCCGCGCAGCGGGGCCGCCGGCGGGCCCCGGGCCAGGACAAGCAAGACAGGCCCGACTCCCACCCGGAAGGCGGTCTCACGCCACGGATCTTTCGCTTGACGGGGACGTGCCCGCCCGGTATCCATTGGCCGCAGGGTCCGAGCGCCGACCGCTCCCCGAACCCTCGCTGGATGGGGCCATGCCGATGAGCCGCCTGCCGAATCTTCCCCGACTCCTCGCAACGATGACCGTCGTCTCGCTGCTCTGGTCGCTCGCGACCTCGCAGCGGGCGCAGCCCGCCTCGGGAGCGGGGAAGGAGTACGTCGTCGGGATCGAGGACGTGTTGCGCATCGGGGTCTGGGGCGAGCCGCATCTCAACCTGACCGTTCGAGTCCGGCCCGACGGTCGGATCAGTCTGCCGCTCGTCAACGACGTCGTCGTGGTTGGCCAGACGCCGGAGGAGATCCGGCAGGTCCTGGCCAGGAAGCTCTCGCAGTTCGTCAAGGAGCCCAATGTGACCGTGATCGTGGAGGAGATCAACAGCTTCCGCATCTACGTCCTGGGAGAGGTCAACCGGCAGGGGGCCCTGAACTTCTACCGGCCGACCCGGCTGCTGCAGGCCCTGGCCGCGGCGGGAGGGCTGACCCCCTACGCCAAGAAGGAGATCATCCTCGTGCGCGAGCGCGAGGCGGGCGAGCAACGGATCCCCGTGGACTACAAGCGGCTCCTCTCGGGCGATTCGTCCCAGGAGAACTTCTTTCTGCAACCCGGCGACACGCTCATCGTCCAGTGAACAACCGCATGAAACGCACGCGCGTCCTCGATTCCGCCGCTCCACGCGCCGCCGCGCTGTGGCTCGCGGCGCTGGGCTTGTCGGTGTCCGCGGCCCGGGCGGTGGCGTTCTATCCCGAGGTCTCCGGCGAGAGGACCTACACCGACAACGTGCGCTTCACGGCGGGCGCGGGCGGCGAGGGGGCCTCCGACTGGACGACCCGGCTTCGGCTCGAGCTCCCGCTGGAGCAGCCGTTGCGCAACGGGCTGCTTCGCGTGCGCTACGACGTCGGCTACGAGCGCCACCGGGACTTCCCCGAGCTCGACCACGACGAGCACGAGCTCCGCGTGGACCTCGGTGCCACCCTGCGCCGCGGCGGCGCGTTGAACGTCCTGCTGCGCGGCTCCCGCACCCAGAACCAGGTGCGCGCGGACCAGCAGGCCTCGCCGGACCTGTTCCTCGCGCCCCGGACCAACCGCGACATCGTCCGGGGCGAGCTGTCCTACGAGGCCGTGGCATCGGGGCCGTGGCGCTGGTCGGGGCGTCTGAGCGCCGGCGCCTTTGGATACGACCCGATCGGAGGGTTCGACTCCGCCGCCTCCGTCGCCATCGCGAACCGGCGCGAGTACGGCCTCCGCTTCGACGCCGCGCGCGGACACCTCTCGCGCAGCCTCGCGGTGCACTACGGGTTCAGGCGGTTCGAGCTCGACAGCGGGGCGCGCGAGAACGTGCACGCGGTCGGCGCCGGCTGGACCCGCGACGCCCGCAGCCATGCGTGGGCTCTGGAAGCGGGGGCCTTCCTGCGGACGCTGGCACCGGTGGGGGCGACCGGGATCCCGGGGCCGCGCAGGAGCGAGGCGGACGTCCTGCTGGCGGCGCGCTTCTCCCGCGAGTACCGGTGGTGGCTGCTCCGCTTCGAGGCCTACCGCGGCCCGTCCTCGGGCGGAACCCTGTCGGGAACCTCCACCGACAGCGTGGTGGGCCTTTCGCTGGCCCGCAAGGGTGCGATCAAGTGGAGGTGGGCGCTGCACGGGCGCGTGGCCTGGAGCGATCCCACCGATCCGACGGACCCGAGCCTGCGCACGGCCACGCTGGCGAGCAGCTTCGAGCTGCGGCCGCTTGGGCGCCTCGGACTCCGGTGGAGCGCGCACGTGGCGGATCAGTCCAGCCCAAGGGAGCCGAGTCTCGACGGTTCGTTCACCGTGGCGGGCTTCGGGCTCGTGGTCTACCCGGCGGGCACGGCGCCGGGGCTCGGTCCCGGGGGGCGGTGATGTTCGGAGGGCACCAGGCACGCCTCCTCGACGTCGCCACGCTGGCCCTTCGCTGCTGGGGCCGTCTCGTCGCCGGCGTGTGCCTGGGTCTGTCCGCGGCCCTCGCCGCGCTCCACTACCTGCCGCGCACGTACGAGGCCTCGACCACGATCTTCGTCGCGCCGCAGAAGATCCCGGCCGAGTACGTGCGGACCACGGTGACCGAGGACGCCACGGCGAGGCTGCCGGCACTGAAGTCCGCGCTGATGAGCCGACCTTACCTCTCGCGGCTCGTCGAGGAGACCGACCCCGGTGTCGCCGAGGGCCCCGAGCGCGAGAAGCTCATCCACGAGATCCGCGAGCAGATGGACGTCTCCCAGCGCGGCGGCGTGATCACGCTGAGCTTCCGTAGCCGCGACCCTGCTCGCGCCGCCGACGTGGTCAACCGTCTGGCCGCGATGTACATCGAGGAGAACGCCCGCTACCGGGCGAGTCGCGCGGGGGAGACGACGGAGACGCTCGAACAGCTCGCGGAGGCGGCGCGCCGGGAGCTTTCGAAGAAGGACCGGGAGATCGCCGAGTTCAAGGAGCGGCACCTCTACGAGCTCGGCGACCACAAGGACGCGACCCTGCGCCTGCTCGAGGCGCGCCAGCGGGAGCTGGAGTCCACGGAGGCCAGCCTGGCTCAGGCGCGCGAGCGCCTGCGCGCGCTGCTCGCGCAGCAGGCCGCGCTGACGCGTCCCGCGGAGGCGGGGGAGGGGTCGGTCGCCCCCCTGGACCCGGCCTTCGCTCGCGTCGTCGAGCTGCAACAGCAGCTCGATGCGCTGCGCAGCAAATACCAGGAGGACCATCCGGAGGTCCGCAGGAAGCGCAAGGAACTGGAAGAGGTCCTGGCCGGGCGCGAGGTCGCTGCAGAGGAGGCGCCCGCCCCCAGCGCTGTCCCGGGTGCCGCCACGCTGCAGGCGCAGGTCGCGCTCGTGCAGGCCGAGATCGCCCGGCTCGAGACGCAGCGCGATCGCCACCGGAGCCAGATCGAGCTCTACGAGGCGCGCATCGAGGCCACCCCGCGCGTGGAGCGGGAGCTGGCCGACCTGATGAAGGGCTACGACGTTCTCCTGAAGCAGTACCAGGACTACCAGGGCAAGGTGGAGTCGGCCAAGGGCGCGCAGATGATCGAGGAAGCCCGCAAGGGCGAGCAGTTCGAGATCATCGAGAAGGCCGTGCCCCCCAGCTTTCCCACGAATCCCGACCCCCTCCTCGTCCACCTGGCGGCGGTGGGCGCCCTGGGCCTTCTGTCGGTCGGTCCGATCGTCGCTCGCGCGCTGCTCGCGCCGTCCATCGTGTCGGAGTCGGGCTTCCGGGCGGTGTCCAAGGTGCCCGTGCTCGTCAGCATCCCTGCGATCGAGACCCCGGAAGCGCGCCGCCGCCGCCGCCGCCGCCTCGCCGCCAACGCCGTCCTGTCGTCGCTGTCGGCGGCGGTCTACGTGGCGGCGATCGTCTGGTTCACCGAGCTGGTCTGAAGGGGGCGCGGGAGGTTCGCATGGATCTCAAGGGGCCCCGAACGGACGCGACGCGGGCCGCCGAGAGCGAATCTCGCGGCGCCGCGGGGAAGCCCGTCGCCGGCGTGCCCTTGCAGCGGGTCGTCCCGAGGCGGCTGCTGCCGCCTCCCGGCCTCGTCCTTCTCGAGAAGGAGCGCAGCGTCGCGGCCGAGCGCTTCCGGCGCCTCAAGGCGACGCTGGCGCGCGACCGCGAATCGGCGCCGCAGGTCGTGGTGGTCACCAGCGCGAACGCGAGCGAGGGGAAGTCGCTCGTGGCGGCGAACCTGGCCCTGGCGTTCGCCCAGGACGCGCGGGGCAGGACGCTGCTGGTGGACGCGGACCTGAGGCGGCCGGCGCGG
>JBBIHW010000010.1:0-5841 GCA_037446795.1 Acidobacteriota bacterium | reverse complement strand
GAGCCCGCGCTCGGGCTGTCCGATCTCGTGCTCGAGGAGCTCGAGCCCGATCACGCCATCGTGCAGCTGACCAACGCTCCTCTGCACGTGCTGCCGGCGGGCAGGGCGGTGGCCGATCCGGTCTCCCTGTTCGCCTCGCCCGTGCTCGCGGCGACGATGAAGCGGCTGCGGGAGCGGTACTGGAGGATCGTGCTGGACACTTCTCCGGTGCTGCTTTTCGCGGAGACAGACGTCATCGCCGCGCACGCGGACGGCGTGCTGCTGGTGGCGCGCGCCGGGCGGACGACGGTCCACGCCTACCACGAGGCGCTCCAGGCGATCAGCTCGGCGCCGGTGCTCGGAGCGGTGCTGAACGACGTGGAGGGAAACCTGGCGGACTGGTCCCAGGCCTCCCACTACGTCGCCTACGACGAGTACTACCGGAGGTCGCGGCCGTGAGCGCGAGGGGTCGCGGCAGAAACGGCGCGGGCGCGATCCCGCGGGTCGTCGCCATCGGCGGAGGCACCGGGATGCCGGCCGTGCTGCGCGGCCTGCGGGAGGCGCTCGGCTCGCGGGCCGCGGACCACCTGGCCGCGATCGTCACCATGACCGACGACGGGGGCAGCTCCGGGCGCCTTCGAGCCGAGCGGGCCCTGCCGCCGCCGGGCGACGTCCGAAACTGCCTGCTCGCGCTCGCTCGGGACAACGGTGTCCTGGCCGAGCTGTTCGGGCACCGGTACGGCACGGGCCGGGAGCTGTGCGGGCACAGCCTCGGGAACCTGATCCTGGCGGCGCTCGAGGAGCGGACGGGAAGCTTCCTGGCCGCGATCGAGCTGGCGGGCCGGGTGCTGCGGGCGGCCGGACGCATCTTCCCCTCGACGCTCGAGGACGTGACGCTCGAGGCGGTGTTCGAGGACGGGACCACCGTCACAGGGGAGAGCCGGATCGACGCCGCCCCCGGGCGAATCCGCCGTCTCGGCCTCCGCCCGGCCGCCGCCGGCGCGGGCCCGGGCGTGCAGGACGCCATCGAGAGGGCGGACCTGGTCGTTCTCGGTCCCGGCAGCCTGTACACGAGCCTGTTGCCGAGCCTGCTGGTGCCCGGCGTCGCCGACGCGCTGCAGCGCACGCGAGCGCTCGTCGTGCTCGTGGCCAACCTGATGGGGGAGCGGCCCGGGGCCTGCACGCTCCGCGACCACCTGCGCGCGGTGGAGACCCATGCGGGCGCGCCCGTGGTGGACGCCGTGCTCGCCCACGGCGGCGGCCACGATCCCGGCGCGCTCGAGCGGTATCGCGCCGAGGGGATGCGGCCCCTGGACATCTCCGGCCCCTGCCCGGTCCCCGTGTTCCGGAGCTGCCTGGTGGCGCCAGGGCCAGCCCTCCGCCACGATCCGCGCGCGACGGGACGCGCGCTGCTGCGCATCTGGCGCGTGGTGCGCCCTCGAACCGAGGCGTCCGCAGGCCCCGCCCCGCCGCGCCGCGGCGACCTCTCGAAGGTCGAGGCAGGCAACCGGTACGAGGGGTCGGGCGACGGCGGATTCCCTGAGGGCGCGAAGGCGGCAGTCGCCGGCGCGGGAGACCGCTCACTTCGGCCGCCTGCTCGGGACGGTCGGGGGGTGGTACCATCTCCAAGAATACACGAGTAGTTGGGTCGGGAGAAGCTTCAGCGAAACGAACCAGCCGGCCGCCCCACGGTCGGGCCTGCCCGGGGCGCGGGTGGGGGCTTCGCGGACCAGGGCGCGAAGGTAGTCGAGGCGCGCGCGATGGCCGGGCAGCAGCCAGAGTTCAAGCAGTCGGGCGGCGGCGTGCCGGTGCGACAGGCACTGCGCCAGCAGATGGGTGGGGGAGCAGATGAGGTCGAGGTGGAAGGCTGTCGCCCTCGGCGGGGCCAGCAGGTCCAGCTCCGGGTGCCGCGGGACCTTCGTCCCGAGCAGGCTCTCGCACAGGCGGAGCGCGGTGTGCAGGGCGTAACCGAGGTTGCCGGCGCGGGCAACGCGCGCGATCTTCCGCCAGTCGAGGTCGGGCTCGCCCGCGAGGATGCGGTCGAGATCCACGAGCCGCGAGAGGCGCGCGAAACGCTCCTGCACGCACTGCAGCACGATGTGAAGCAGGACCCGCTCGGGTGGGGGTCCCGGCCGGGCTCGGCCCCACCGGGTTGGTCGCGCGCTCCCGTCGAGAGAGATCTCGAGCCGGAACGGGGAGCGCGTGGGGGCGAGCGCCCAGTGCACCTCCAGGAGCAGGCCGGTCGGGCTGCGCAGGGGAACGTGGAAGTGCCGGCGGCGCAGGAAGCGATAATCGGACGCCGCCCACGGCGCGCTGTAGCCCGAGCCGAGCAGGACCCGCACGGCGGGCCGCAGCTCGGCCTCGGCGACGAGGACGTCCACGTCCTCCATGTCCCGCTCGACCGGATCCAGGTAGTAGAGCGGCGCGAACGCGGCCCCCTTGAGCGGAATCGCACGGATGCCCGCGCGATCGAGCGCGTCCAGGACGCGGTCCGTTTCCATCCACACGAGCGCGGCGCGCCGGCGCAGCGCGCGCAGCCGTGCACCGAGGGAGGGGGCCTCGGAAGGAAACAGGCGCGCGCCGAGGCCGCGGCGTTCGAGAGCGTGCAGGCAGAGCCCCAGGACGCGATGGCGGGATGCCTGCTCGAGCAGCTGCTCGGAGCACCGGGCCGGCATCGGGGTCGCGCCGAACGTCCCGAGGGGCTCCTCCCGGCGGCACAGCGCCACCAGCAGCTCGGCGGCGCTCGGAATCGAGCCGTGCGGCACGTGGCGGGTTCCTCGCGGGGCGAATCCTACGGACAGGCAGGCGCATGCGCAATGCGCTGATCTTCCCAGCCGTTCACCCGTTCCGCCCCCCGGAGAGGCCGGGCGAGCAGGAGGCGTCGTGACCGCGATCGCGAGCGCCGGCGTCGTGCGCGTGGAGCTCGCCAGCGAGCCGGTCGCTCGAGCCTGGAACCGCTTCGCCGCGGCGCACGCCGACGCCTCCGGCTACCACTGCTGGGGCTGGATCGAGCGACTCCGCGAGACGGGCGTCCCGGTCCATCCCCTCGTTGCCTGGCGCGAGGAGGAGATTGCGGGAATCCTTCCCCTCGCACGCCAGAGGCTGTGGCCGCTGCCGGCGACGCTGCTGTCCCTGCCGTTCGTCAACTACGGCGGTCTGGTGGCCCGCGACGAGGAGGCCGCGTCGGCGCTGCTGGACGGCGCGCGGGATCTCGCGCAGCGCCTGGGGGCCGCCCGCATTGACCTGCGCCACCACACGCCGCGGCCCTGTCCGTGGCCCGTGCGCGACACCAAGGTGCGCTTCGTGCTCGAGGTGGGGGAAGCGGAGGAGTTCCTGTGGCGGCAGATCCCTCCGGCTCGCCGCAGGACGATCCGGAAGGCGATTCGGGCCGGGTTCGAGGCGGAGGTGGGCGGGGCGGAGTGGTTCGAAGACTTCTACCGGCTCGTCTCCCGTGGGTGGCGAGAGCACGGCTCGCCGATCCTCGGGCGGCGCTTCTTCCGGGGCGTGGTCGAGGCGTTCCGGGACCGGGTGCGCATCGTACGGGTCCGCCGGGCGGGCCGCGCCGTGGCGGCCGGACTCCTGTACCGTCACGGCGACGACTGGGTCGAGAACCCGTGGCTCGCGACCGATCCTCGGGCGTTCCGGGACGGGGCCGGCGTGCTGCTGTACTGGCACATGATGCTCGAGGTGCAGCGGTGGGGCGCGCGGCGGTTCGACATGGGTCGCAGCTCGCCGGGCACGGGCACGTATCTCTTCAAGCAGCGGTGGGGCGCGAGCGAGCAACCGCTTCCGTACGCGACCTGGCAGATCCGTGGAGGGCGCCCCGAAGAGGAACGCGCCGCGGCGCTCCTGCGCTCGGTCTGGAGGAGGCTGCCCGTGTGGCTCGCCAACCGTCTCGGGCCGGCGCTCGCGCGCCGGATCCCGCTGTAGCCGGATCCGTCGTGGGATACGTGCTGCGACCGCGCATCCGGTCACGCTCCTGGGCGCGCGAACCCGGACGGCGGGACCCTGTCGTGGCGCGCCCCGAGCCGCCGCCGCTCGGGCCGCCGGACGGCCGTGCGGGCTGAGGCGAGCTCCCGCAGCCGGGGAGACGGACGGATGGCGAGCCGAGGCGGGCGAAGGCTCCTCGCGCGCTGGGCGAAGCGGGCGCTTTTCCAGGCGGGCGTCTACGAGCGCCTGCGCCGGCGCCTCCCGTCCCGCGCCCCGGTCATCCTGCGCTATCACGCGGTGACGGGCTCGGAGGGCGCCGCCTACGCCGCCCCCGGCATCCGCGTCGGCCCGGCCGCCTTCGAGCGCCAGGTGGCCTACCTTCGTCGCCGCTACGCGGTGCGGGGCATGGACGCCGTCGAGGCCTGCCTGAGGGGGCAGCCCGTGCCGGCCGACTGCGTCGTCCTCACCTTCGACGACGGCTACCGCGACAACCTCGCCGCGGCGCGGGTCCTCCACCGGTTCGGTTGCACCGCGGTCTTCTACGTGACGACGGGCCGGCTCGCCGGCGAGGCCCCGCTCTGGCTCCACGACGTGCGCCGCCGCCTGCTCGACGTCGCGGGCCGGGCGGCCGCATTCGAGTGGAACGGTCGGCAGTTCCGCTGGCGGCTCGGCTCGCGGGCCCGCCGCGAGCGCGCGATCCAGGAGCTGATGTCCTGGATCAAAGGACTGCCCGTCCTCGAGCGCGAGGACTTCCTGCGCGAGCTGGCGCGCCAGCTGCCCGCTCCCGATCCGGGAGGGCCGGACTCCATCATGCTGACCTGGAAGGATGTGCTCGAGATGCGCGGTCTCGGCATGGAGATCGGCGGCCACACCGTCACCCACGCGAACCTGGTCCACGCGACGGCGCTCGAGGCCGAGCGGGAGATCCGCGGCTGCTTCGAGGCCCTGGCCGAGCGGCTGGGCGAAGCTCCCGCGCACTTCGCCTTCCCCAATGGCGGGGCAGCGGCCCACTACGACGCGCGCGCCAAGGCGCTCGTGGCCCGCAGCGGGTTCCGGACCGCGGTCACGTCGCGTCCTGGAGCCGTCCGGCAGGGCGCCGACCCGTACGAGCTGCCGCGCGTGGGGGCCGCGGCGAGCCTGGCGGAGCTCGTGCACGAGCTCGAGTGGTGGAAGAGGCGGCGCGCGCGTGTCTAAGACCGGCCTGCTGTGGATGGGCTTGTACGCGATCGGCTGCGGTGCGGCGGTCGTCCACCCGGCCTACGGCCTCGCCGCCTACCTCTTCACCTACTACACGAACCCGCCCATCCACTGGTGGGGTCGGGCCCTTCCCTTCGAGCGCTGGTCGCTGGCGATCGCCGGTCTGACCCTG
The DNA here is from genome assembly GCA_037446795.1 of Acidobacteriota bacterium. GTDB lineage: Bacteria > Acidobacteriota > Polarisedimenticolia > Polarisedimenticolales > JBBIHW01 > JBBIHW01. The sequence goes on along the minus strand of JBBIHW010000010.1, from coordinate 563 downwards.
GTCTCCTACGGGATCCACGGGAGCGAACGGCAGCCCCGAGCCTTCTTCGCCTACCCGCAAACGAAGTGGCTCGTCGGCCTGGTGGCGATCGCGTTCGCGGCGACGCCGTACGCGTACGATCCGGCGGTCAGCCAGGAGTACGCGGTCAAGCTGGCCAAGGTGCTCGTCCTCTACTACCTGATGACGCGCATCCTCGTGACGCCGTGGGCCGTGCGGCTGTTCATCACCATGCACGTCGCGGGGGGGATGCTGTGGGGAGTGGAGGCGTTCCTCGACCCGGACACCGAGGGCGGCCGGCTCGTGGGGATCGGCGGGCCCGAGACCGACGACGCCAACACGATGGCGGCCCACCTCCTGACGATTTTCCCCCTGGCCGGTTACGCGATCCTCGCCGGGCGGGGCTGGGAGCGGGTCGTCAGCCTCGCCGCGGTCGCCTTCCTGCTCTACACCTTCGAGCTGCTCAACAGCCGCGGCGGGATGCTCGGCCTCGTCTGCGCCGGCGCCGCGGCGCTGGTCTGGGGCTGGCGGCGCCACGCCCGCCAGACGCTGCTCGGGCTCGCCCT
>JBBIHW010000009.1:0-23716 GCA_037446795.1 Acidobacteriota bacterium | reverse complement strand
GAGCGCAGGCGGATTGCGCCGGAAGCGGCCGGCGCACAGGCGGACGTGGCCGGCGCAGCGCAGAAGGAAGCTCGAGCCCGCGCCGAAGGCCAGGCGCGAGCCCGGCCGCCCCCTCCACGCCGAGATCGTCGCCATCGGCCGCGAGCTGCTGCGAGGGCGCACGGCGGACGCCGACGCCTCGCACGTCGCCTCGTCGCTCAGCAGCCGCGGCGCCATCGTCCACCGCATCACGTTCGTGGACGACAACCTTCGCGCCATCCAGGCGGCCGTCCGGGAGGCCCTCGCCCGGGGCGCGGGTCTCGTCGTCACGACGGGCGGACTCGGCCCCTCGCTCGAGGACCGCACGCTCGAGGGAGTCGCGCAAGCGGCGGGCCATCCGCTGTCGCCTCACCCGGGGGCGCGTGCCATGGTCGAGGCGGCCTACGCGCGGCTTCGCGAGCGGGGCCGCGTCCGCCTCGGCGGATCCAACCGCGCGCGCGAGAAGATGTGCGCGATCCCGGTCGGGAGCGAGCCGATCGAGAACCGGATCGGGGTCGCCCCGGGCGTGCTCCTGAGGCTCGCGGGCGGCGTGGCGATCCTGGCGCTCCCCGGGGCGCCGGAGGAGGCCCGAGCGGTGCTCGACACGGCGCTCGGGCGCCTGCGCGATCTCTTCCCCCGCCTCGTCTTCGCGAGCCGCGAGCTCGAGGCACCGACGGCCGACGAATCGGCGCTGCGCCCCCTCCTCGATCGCGTCGCCGAAGAGCACCCGCGGGTCTCGGTGCGGAGCCTCGCGCCCGGCTTCGCCCGCGAGGGCGCCCCGGTCGTCGTCACGCTGGAGGCCTCCGCCACGACCCGGAAGGAGGCCGAGGCGCTCGTGGACGCGGCAGTGCGGCGACTCCTCTGCCTCGCGGGCAGCGGTGCCGTTCCTTGACGCTCTGCGGGGGGGGCGAAGCTCGATGGAGGTGGACATGACGCTGCGCGCGGTCCCGCTCTCGCTGGTGCTCGCGCTGAGCTTCCTCGGACCCGCCTTCGGGGCCGTCGTCGCCGCGGGAGCCGGCCTCCCGGCCGAGGCGGTGCAGTCCACCATCGCCCGCCTCCTCGCCCGACACGGCAAGGCGCACGAGGAGAGGATCCGGCTCGGCGTTTCCCAGGCGGCGGCGCGGTGGTGGCCCGAGGACGGCGACGTCGAGGCGTTCGCCGCCTTTTGCGAGCAGAACTTCCTCGCCGAGCCCGCCGAGGTCGCCGCCGCCTTCCGCCGGCTCCAGGAGATCCTCGAGCAGGTGGACGGCCACCTGCACGAGGTGCGCCGCTTTCTGACGAGCCCCCTCGAGCTCGACACGGGCCCCGTGAGCCCGCTCGATCGCCTCCTCGCCGATCTCGACCTCCAGGCGCACGTGGACGAGGACCTGTTCCGCACGCGGGTCGCCTTTCTCGCCCTGCTCAACTTCCCCGTCCACACGCTGGCGGACCGGCTCGAGAAAGGCAGCGCGTGGGATCGGGAGACCTGGGCGCGCTCGCGCATGATGGACCGCTTCGCCTCGCGCGTCCCGGCCGCGGTCGCGCAGAGGATCACGCGCGCCTTCACCGCTGCCGGCCACTACATTGACGAGTACGACATCCGGCTCGACCGGCTGGTCGCGCCGGACGGCCGGAGCCTCTTCCCCGAGGGCAAGAAGGCCATCTCCCACTGGGGATTGCGGGACGAGCTGAAGCTCCAGTACTCGCAGGGGCCGGACGGGCTCGAGCGGCAGCGGGCGATCCAGCGCGTGATGGAGCGGATCGTCCGGCAGGAGATCCCCGCCGCCGTCCGGGCCAGCACCGACCTCCTGTGGTGCCCGGAGACGAACGAGGTCCGATGGGCCCCGGGGGCCCGGGCGGAGGGGCCGCCTCCCTCCGGGCGCGAGCCGGACACCCGCTACGCGGTCCTGCTGGACATCTTTCACGCCGTGCGCGCCGCGGACCCGTTCGTCCCGACCGCGCCCCACTTCATCCGCCGCCGCTTCGAGCTGGACCGGCAGATCCCCGAGAAAGAGGTCGAGGCGCTGCTCGTCTCGGTGCTCTCTTCCGAAGAGGTCCGGCAGGTCGCCCGCTTGATCGAGAAGCGGCTCGGCCGCCCGCTCGAGCCGTTCGACATCTGGTACGACGGCTTCAGCCCCCGGGCGGGCCTGGACGAGGCCGACCTGGACCGGACCGTGCGGGAGCGCTATCCGACCGTGGGCTCCTTCCAGGCCGCCATCCCCGACATCCTGCAGGCGCTCGGGTTCTCGAAGGACAAGGCGGCCTGGCTCGCCGACCGGATCGTGGTAGATGCGGCGCGCGGCGCGGGGCACGCCCTGGGAGCCGTGCGTCGGGGGGACAAGGCGCACCTGAGGACGCGCGTTCCGTCCGGCGGGATGGACTACAAGGGATACAACATCGCGATCCACGAACTCGGGCACAACGTGGAGCAGGTGTTCTCCCTGAACGGCACGGACCACTGGTTTCTCGCAGGCGTGCCCAACAACGCCTTCACCGAGGCGCTCGCGTTCGTCTTCCAGGCCCGGGATCTGGAGCTGCTCGGCCTCGAAACCCGCGGCGAGGAGCGCAGGCGGCTCGAGGCGCTGAACGACCTGTGGGCGACCTTCGAGATCGGCGGCGTGGCCCTCGTGGACATGGGGGTGTGGAACTGGATGTACGACCACCCGGACGCTTCGCCGGCGGAGCTGCGGGAGGCCACGCGCGAGATCGCGCGGCGCGTTTGGAACGCCCACTTCGCTCCCGTATTCGGCCAGAAGGACGTGGAGATCCTCGCGATCTACTCCCACATGATCTCCTACGGGCTCTACCTGCCCGACTACCCGCTGGGGCATATCGCGGCCTTCCAGCTGGCGCGGCACTTCAGGTCCGCCGACTTCGGCCGGGAGTTCGAGCGGATCGCCAGGCAGGGACGCCTCACGCCGGAGGCGTGGATGCGGGGTGCGGTGGGACGGCCGATCTCGGCCGAATCGTTGCTCGCCGAGGCGCGCGAGGCGCTGGCCCAGATCGTTCATGAAGGACAGCGTCATCCACGCGAAAGCGGGAATCCATGGCATGGAAGCCGGTGAGACCGGTCCTCGACCCCGGCCTTCGCCGGGCTGAGGAGACGGCCGGGGCACGGTCGCAGCAGGTCCTTCGCGGGTCATGCGGGCCGGAGGAGGGCCGGACCGAGGAGGCGCGCCATCATGGCGCCGGCTCGGTTCTCTCCGAGCGCGCCGCGAGGAGCGCCACGCCCATGGCCAGGAGCGGGATCACGAGGGCCAGGATCACCATCAAGGCGCCCTGGTCCCCCTGAAACGCTCTGGCGAGGCGGAAGAGCCAGAAGGCGAGGCCCCCTGCGACGAGCAGCGCGGCGCCGCTCGCGCGCGGCCGCCGCCGGCTCGCGAACGCCAGCAGGAAGAACGGCAACGCCACCACGGACTCCGCCAGCATCTCGACCCCGCGATGGGAGATCGCGCTGAACGCCAGCCAGAAGAACCCGAACGCGAGGAGGACGCGAAACGTCGCGCCCCGGGCGCCCCAGAAGCTCACGAGCCGGCTCATGAAGTAGGCGATCACCAGGACGGCGAGCCCCGCCGAGGCCGGAAACGCGTCGTGGTCGAGGTTCGCCGTGCCCCACTGCTTCGCGACCACGACGATGCAGAGGAAGATGCCGCCCGCGAGGTAGGCGTGGTATCCGGCACGGCGCGCCGCCTCTTGCTGGAACTCGTCCTGGTCCCGCAGCAGGCCGACCGCCCGCAGCACCGGGGGACCGAACGCACCGAGACCGAAGAGGATCCACCACCCCATGTCCACCGTGGCGCCGAGCACGAGCCCGGCGGTGACGAGGGCGCCGGAGAGGAGGCCGGCGGGCGACGGGCAGAGCTTCGCGGGAAGAAACGAGGCGAGCGTTCTCATCTCGTGGACTCCTTTCGATCCTCGAGCGTGAAGAGCTCCTCCACCGTCGTGCCGAAGACCCTCGCGAGCCGGAGGGCGAGCTCGACCGAGGGGTTGTAGTTCCCCTTTTCGATCGCGAGGATGGTTTGCCGCGACACACCGACGCGGTCGGCCAGCTCCTGCTGGGTCATCTCGCCGGCCTGAACGCGGAACCGTCGGAGCTGGTTTCTCACGCTCACGCGAGGCATGTACAGTTCTCTTTACATCATGTCAAGCCAGGCATACGCGACGCGGACTCCGGGGGACGTGGCTGCCGTGACCGAACCTGCGCCTTTTCATGCTCTTGTAAATCGAATGCGCGCGGTCCGGTTTCCGTCGGGCGGAGCCGGCCGCGACGGGCCGCGCCGTTGCCCGTCGCGGTCGGGTTTGCGGCCGGGACGGGTCGGTCTCCGGCGAGAGCCGCGAGTCCGCGCGCGCCACGCGCGCTGACGGGATGTCGCGGGAGCGGAACCCTCTCCCCTTTCGCGTCGTATGAGTGAGCGAGCGCCACGGGACCGTCTCGCTCACCTCAGGGTCGGCCGGCCTCGCACCCCCGCTCGCGAGAGAGAGGACATGAGGCGAACAACCAAGTGGATCCTCGGGGTCGGGAGCGTCGCTGTGGTGGCGCTCGTCGCGGCCGCGGTGGCGCAAGGCCGCCGCGCGAACAAGGTGACGGTCTGGACGGAGAAGGCGGCGCGCAAGGACCTCCGGGCGCTCGTCACCGCGAACGGCACGCTGCAGCCGAAGACCAAGGTGGACCTCTCCTCCAGCATCATGGGCCCGATCGTCGTCCTCGACGTGCGCGAGGGCGACACGGTCCGCAAGGGCGACCTCCTGCTCGTCATTGACCCCGCCCAGTACCGGTCGGCGGTGGACGCCAGGCGTTCGGCGATCGCGGCCCTCGAGGCGGAGGTGATCCGGAGCAGGGAGTCGGCCGACCTGGCGCGCCGCGAATGGCAGCGCGCCGACCGGCAACTCAGGGAGGGCATCCTTCCGGCGGCCGAGCACGACCGAGCGCGGAGCGCGTGGGAGCAGCAGGCGGCCTCCCTCGCCCGCGCCGAGCGCGAGCTCGAGCGCTCGCGCGCCGAGCTCGCCTCCGCCTCCGACGCCCTCGCCAAGACCGAGATCCGGACGCCGATGGACGGGCTCGTCACCCGGCTCAACGTCGAGCTCGGCGAGGTCGTCGTCACGGGAACCATGAACAACCCGGGGACGGTGCTCATGACCATCTCGGACATGTCCGCCATCGAGGCCGTCCTCGAGGTGGACCAGACCGACGTCCCGCACCTCCGGGTCGGACAGCCCGCGGAGGTGCTTGTGGACGCCTTCCCCGACCGCCCCTTGCGAGGCGTCGTGACCGAGATCGGCAGCAGCCCCATCCAGCGTCCGTCGGCGATCAGCGGACAGCCCACCGGCACCGACTACGAGGTCAAGGTCACCCTCGAAGAACAGCCGCCGGGCGTCCGGCCGGGCCTCACCGTGACGGCCGACGTGGTCACGGACACCCGCGAGGGCGTCCTCACGGTGCCGATCGGCGCCCTCGTCCTGCAGCAGCCGGGTGAGACGGGGCCGCCTGCGGCCAGGACCCGGGAGCCCGGGGACGAGGAGGGCCCGGTCCTCGCCCGCGACGAGCCGGCCTCCGTGGCCTCCCGCGCGCGGGAGGTGGAAGGCATCTTCGTCGTCGAGGACGGCAAGGTCGCCTTCCGCGCGGCGAGGACGGGGATCCGCGGCGAGACGGACGTCGAGGTGCTCGACGGAGTGAGGGAAGGCGACGAGGTCGTGATCGGGCCGTTCAAGGCGCTCCGCGACCTCGAGGACGGAAAGGCGGTCCGCGTGGACGCCACGAAGGGCGCGGGCGAGGCCGAGACCCCGTGATCCTCGAGACCGTGCGCCTTGCGCTCGAGGCACTCCGCAGCCACAAGCTCCGGGCCTTCCTGAACCTGCTCGGCATCGTCATCGCCGTGACGACCATCGTCGCCGTCGTGTCGGTGGTGTCGGGTCTCAACGACTACGCGGCCGACCTCATCCGGGAGCTCGGGCCGAACACGTTCATCCTGACGAAGTTCGGCATCATCACGAGCCGGGAGCAGTTCCTCGAGGCGCTGAAGCGGAAGGACCTCACGCACGACGACGTGGAGACGGTCCGCCGGCTGGTCCCGCAGGCCAGGCGGGTGACCGGCCGCGCCTTCACCCTCGCGTCGGTCTACGGCGAGGGAGAGCGACTGGAGGACGTGTTCGTCGTGGGGGCCGGGCCCGAGTTCCACCTCATGGTGGGCATCGAGCTCGAGGACGGGCGCTGGCTCAGCCGCCTGGAGGCCGACGCCGCCCGGCCCGTGGCGGTCATCGGCCGGGACGTCAAGGACGCGCTCTTCCCGCACCTCGATCCCATCGGGCGCATGGTGAAGGTCCAGGGCAAGCCCTTCCGGATCGTCGGCCTGCTCCGGCGCCAGGGTCGCGCGTTCGGCCAGAACCGGGACAACTTCGTCGCGATGCCCCTCTCCTCGTTCGAGAAGGCGTTCGGCCGGCGCCACTCGCTGGACATCTTCGTCGAGGCGCCCGACGCGGCCTCGCGCAAGGAGGTCGAGGAGAGGGCGCGGATGGCGCTGAGGGCTCGCCGCGGCACGCCGTTGCGGGCGCCCGACCCCTTCGACGTCGTGGACGCGCCCGCCCTCGAGGCCCTCTGGACGAAGATCACCCTCCTCGCCTTCGCCCTCGTCACGGTCGTCTCCTCGATCACGCTGTTCGTCGGCGGCGTCGCCATCGCCAACACCATGTTCGCCTCCATCGTCGAGCGGACCCGCGAGATCGGGATCCGGAAGGCCCTCGGCGCTCGCCCGAGGGACCTCCGCAGGCAGTTCCTCTTCGAGTCCGTGCTCCTGGCCTTCTTCGGCGGTGTCCTCGGCGTCGCGATCGGCTGGGGGGCCGCTTCGGTGGTGGCGGCGCAGACACCGCTGCCCGCGAGCGTGAGCCCGAGCCTCGTCGTCCTGGCCCTCGGCGTGGCCTCCCTCGCCGGTCTCGCCGCCGGGTGGCTCCCGGCCGCGCGGGTGGCGCGACTCGATCCGGTGGTGGCCCTGAGGGAGGAGTGATGGCCCGACTCGGCCGCCTCCTCGCGCCCCTCCTGGAGAACGTGGCCTCCGCGTTCCGCTCGATCCGGCAGCTCAAGCTCCGATCGTTCCTGACGTGCCTGGGGATCATCCTGGGCGTGGCGACGGTCATCGTCATGGTCTCGGTCGTCGAGGGCTTCAACCAGCAGTTCATCTCGTCGTTCGAGGCGTTCGGCGCCACCCTCGTGCAGTTCCAGCGCAACGAGGCGGGCCCCGGCGGGCCGCCCCGGGAGGAGGAGCGGCTGCGGCCGGTGATGACCCTCGAGGAGGCGCGCGCCATCGCGCGCCACGCCTGGGCCATTGAGAGCGTCTCCCCCGAGCGCTGGAAGCTCGACGGCGCCGAGGTGCGGTTCCGCGACCGGCGCACGCACGACGCGTCCGTGGGGGGCGTGACGGCCACCTATCCCGAGACCAACACCCATCCCGTGACCCTCGGCCGCTTCTTCACCGAGGCCGAGGAGCGCCACGGGGCCCGGGTCGCGGTCATCGGCGAAGGCATCGTCGAGGCCCTCTTCCCGCACCTCGACCCGCTCGGCCGCGAGATCTCGCTCCGCGGCGTTCCCTTCCGCGTCATCGGCGTCTTCGAGGAGAAGGGGTCCTTCCTCGGGGGCGGCGAGGCGAACCGCCACGTCGTGGTCCCCATGGGCGTCTTCGACAGGCTCTTCCCCGAGGTGGCCCGCGAGCGCGGGTGCGTCATCGCCACGCTTCCCAAGAAGGCCGAGTGGGTGGAGCTGGCCATCGAGCAGGGAACGCAGATCCTCCGCGAGATGCGAGGGCTGAGGTTCGACGAGCCCAACGACTTCGCGGTCCTCAATCCCGAGCGCATCACGCGGATGTTCCGGCAGTTCACGGGCGGGGCCACGGCGGCGCTGGTCGTGATCGCCGGGATCAGCCTCGTCATCGGCGGGATCGGGGTGATGAACATCATGCTGATGAACGTGACGCAGCGCACGCGGGAGATCGGCGTGCGGGTAGCGGTGGGGGCGAGGCGGCGGGACATCCTCCAGCAGTTCCTCACCGAGGCGGTCACGCTCACGACGGCGGGAGGACTCGCCGGGGTCTCAGCCGGCGTCCTCGTCGCCCTGCTGGTCGGCAAGGTGAGCCCCTTCCCGCCCCAGCTGTCCGCGTGGGCCGTCGCCTCGGGACTCTTCGTGGCCGTGCTGACCGGCCTCGTCTTCGGAACGTATCCGGCCTGGCGCGCGGCGCGGCTCGATCCGATCGAGGCGTTGCGGTACGAGTAGGCTCTGGCTCCGGTCCACCTGGGACCGAAGCCCGTCATTCCGGCGGAAGCCGGAATCCAGCGCCCGTTACCTGGACCCCGGCTTCCGCCGGGGTGACGCCTCGCGAAACTTTCTCGCGCCCTCGGTCGTATCACGCGGCCTCGGCGGTCCTCCGCCCGTTCGTCACGTCCTGTCGCAGAGGGAACCTCATGGAGAAGAAGCTCCGTTCGCTGCCCGCCGCTGTCCTGCTCCTGTCGAGCGCACTCGCGGTCCCTGCCGCGGGGAATTCGCCGCTGCGCCCCGCCCCGGCCTACGTCCGCTACCCGGACATCCACGGGGGGCGCATCGTCTTCTGCGCCGAAGGCGACCTCTGGATCGTGTCGGACGGGGGCGGCGCGGCGCGGCGGCTCACGACACATCCCGGCACCGAGTACTTCCCCCACTTCTCGCCAGACGGAGGGTCCGTGGCGTTCACGGGAGAGTACGACGGGAACCGCGACGTGTACGTCGTCTCGAGCGAGGGCGGCGAGCCGGAGCGGCTCACCTGGCATCCCGAGCCGGACGAGGTGCTGGGCTGGACCCCGGACGGAAGCGCGATCCTCTTCCGCAGCACCATGAGCAGCCCGACAGGCGGATGGGAGATCTTCCGGGTCCGGGCCGGCGGCGGGGAGCCCGAGCCGCTTCCCCTGGGGTGGGCGGCGAGGCTCGCCGTGGACCCGGCCACCGGCATGTGGGCCTTCAACCGCTCCTCGTGGGAGACCGCGACCTGGAAGCGCTACCGGGGCGGCACGGCCCCGGACATCTGGGTGGGACATCCCGACCGCGCCGACTTCCGCCCGGTGACCGACTTCGACGGGATCGACGCCTTCCCGATGTGGCACGGCGGCAGGATCTACTTCCTCTCGGACCAGGGAGGCACGGCGAACATCTGGTCCATCGAGCCGGACGGGACGGACCGCCGCAGGCACACGAGCTTCGACGACTGGGACGTTCGCTGGCCCGCCATGGGCCCCGACGGCCGGATCGTGTTCACCGTCGCGGCCAACCTCCATATCCTGGACACCCGCGACGGGAGCGTGCGCGAGGTCGCGGTGGAGCTGCCGAGCGACCGCCCTCTCCGGCGCGTGCGGTATCCGACGCCGGACAGGACGCTCACGTGGTTCGACCTCTCGCCCGACGGCGAGCGCCTGGCCGTGACGACCCGCGGCGAGATCTTCTCGGTTCCGGTCAAGAAGGGTCCGGCCGTTCCCGTCACTCGTGGCTCGGGCGCTCGCGAGAGCTGGGGGAGCTTCGACCCCGAGGGCGAGAAGATCGTGTACGTGACCGACGCACCTCGTGAGGAGGAGATCCGGGTCGCGGATGCCTGGGGGCGGGGCGAGCCGAGGACGGTGAAGCCGGCGGGCGACAGCGGATGGCACTTCCCTCCGCGGTTCTCCCCGGACGGGAAGTGGATCGCCTACGCGGACCAGACGCAGTCGCTCCACGTCGTCCCCGCCGCGGGCGGCGCACCGAGGCTCGTGGACCGGAGCGAGCAGGCCGAGATCCGCGAGTACGCCTGGAGCCCGGACGGGAGGTGGCTCGCCTACGCGAAAACCTTCCGGACCCAGTATGCCAGCATCTTCATCTACGACACCGACAAGGGCGAGAGCGTTCGCGTGACCGGGCCCTATACCAACGACGGGTCGCCCGCCTGGGATCCCGGGGGCCGCTACCTCTACTTCCTGAGCGACCGAGCGACCAACCCGGTTCTCGACACCCGCGACTGGGACAACGTCGAGGTGAAGAACGTGCGCCCCTACCTGGTGCTCCTCAGAAAAGACGTGGACAACCCGTTCGCGAACCTCGCCGGGATGCCAGACAAGAAGGACAAGGAGGAGGAGGACCAGGACCGCGCCCGCAAGGAGGGGGAGGGAGGCTCCAAGGAGCGTGGAAAGCGGAGCCGGGAGGAGAAAGACAAGAAGAAGGACGAGCCCCCGAAGCCCGTGAGGATAGATCTCGACGGGCTCGCGGACCGCATCGTGGAGTTCCCGGTGCCTCGCGGGATCTACGGATCGCTGGGCGCGACGGCGAAGAAGGTCTTCTACCTCAGCTATCCGGTGCGGGGGATGGCCGAGTGGCCCGCCCTCTTCCAGGAGGCCCCACCCGAGAGCACGCTCGTCGTTTTCGATCTCGAGGAGAAGGAGGCGAAGCCGTTCATGGAGGGCGCATCGGCCTACGCGCTCGCTCCGGAGGCGGACAAGGTGGCCGTCATGAAGCAGCGCGGCGAGATCTACGTTGTCCCGGCGGCCGGCCCCGGAAGCGGCCCGGCCGGAGGACCGTCCGGCGAAGCACTCCAGAAGTCCAGGGTCTCCCTCGACGACGTCGTCATCGACCTCGACCCGGTCGAGGAGTGGACGCAGATCTACTACGAGGGCTGGCGGCACATGCGGGACTTCTACTGGGATCCCGGCATGGGTGGCGTGGACTGGAAGGCGACGCGGGACAAGTACGCGACGCTCCTGCCGAGACTCGCGACCCGCGAGGATCTCCGGGACCTGATGGGAGAACTGATCGGGGAGCTCGGCACCTCTCACACGTACGTCTTCGGCGGCGACCCCGGAGTTCAGCCCCAGCGCTGGGGCACCGGGCTCCTGGGCGCCGATGTCGCGAGGAAGGGGGACGCGTTCCAGGTGACGCGCATCTACCGCGGCGATCCCGCGGACAACGTTCGTTCGCCCCTGCTCGAGCCCGGGGTCGGCGTCGCGGAAGGCGACTACATCCTGTCGGTCAATCGGAGGCGCTTCGATCCGGACCGCCCCTTCTACGCCCACTTCGAGAACCTGGCGGAGAAGGACGTCGTCCTCACGGTGAACACGAAGCCCGCCCCGGACGGCGCCCGCGACGTGGTCGTCCGGACCTTGAGCGACGAGGGGCCGCTCCGCTATGCCGACTGGGTGCGCCGCAACCGCGAGCACGTGGCGGCCAGGACGGGCGGGCGCATCGGCTACGTCCACCTTCCCAACATGTGGAAGGAGGGGCTCATCGCGTTCAACACGTGGTTCTACCCGCAGCTCGACAAGGACGGGATGGTCGTGGACGTCCGGTGGAACGGCGGTGGCGCCGTGTCCCAGATCATCCTCGAGCGCTTCCGGAGAAGAGTGCTGAGCTTCGACCGCGCTCGGGGAGGAGGGGTCAGCACGTATCCCTACCGGACGCTCAACGGGCCCTTCGTCGTGATCACCAACGAGTTCGCCGGGTCGGACGGGGACATCTTCCCGCAGGCCGTCCAGCTCGAAGGGCTCGCCCCGGTCGTCGGCACCAGGACCTGGGGTGGCGTGATCGGGATTCGCGGCGACAAGCGGCTCGTGGACGGCGGGTTCCTGTCGCAGCCGGAGTACGCCTGGTGGGACCCGAAGCAGGGCTGGAGGCTCGAGAACCGGGGCGTGATCCCGGACATCGAGGTGCAGAACCTGCCGCAGGAGCTGGCGCGCGGGCTGGACGCGCAGCTCGACCGGGCGATCGAGGAGGCGCTGAAGCTTCTCGAGGCGCGGCCGCCCGTGCGGCCGCGGTTCGGCCCGGTGCCGCCGCGCACTCGCGAGGCGTTCCGGGAGGAGCTGATGTAGGGGCGCTGCTCGCCGGTCCGGCGAAAAAGCTCGTGGAAACGAAACGACGCGGTGCGACCCGTGCCACATCCGGCGCGCAACGCGTCGGAGGAGGGCCGTGTCGGTGGAGCACGTGCACGGGGTCGCTTGCATGACGGGCTTCACGGTGGGCGCGGCGCTGCTCGCGGCGGCGCCGTGCCTCGCTCGGCCGGCGCTCGAGCTCGAAGTCGTGAGAACGGTTCGGCTGCCGGAGGGCGGCGCCGAGATCGTGGCGGTCTCGCCCGACGGCAGGCGGCTTGCGGTCACGCAGGCCGGCGCCCGGCTCGTCCGGATCGTCAAGCTGCCGAGCGGCGAGGAGTCCGCGGCGAGCCCCATTGACGTGGGCTCCCTCGGGGAGCCGACCTCCGCCGCCTTCGCCGACCGGCGGATCCTCCTCGTCGTCGTGAAGGCCGACCCCGGCCCGGGCGCTCTCGTCGTGGCCGACACCCGCAACGGCGAGACCATCGCGACCGTCCCGCTCGGGATCGGCCCGGACTCGATCGCCATCTCCCGGCAGCAGCGGGTCGCCGTCGTCGCCATCGAGGACGAGGAGGCCGCCGTGGAGGATCCGACCCGATGCCCGCCGGGAAACGTGCGGCCCGGCGCCGTGCAGCTCGTGGACTTCAGTCGCGGGCTCGCGGCCGGGGACCTGCGGGTGGTCACTGTGCCCGTGGACCTGTCGAGGGTCGCGGGCGCGAGTTGTCCGGCCGATCCCCAGCCCGAGTTCGTGGCCATCGCTCCCGGGGGTGCGAAGGCGTACGTGACCCTTCAGGAGAACAACGCGATCGCAGTGGTGGACCTGCACAGCGCGTCCGTCGAGCGAGTGTTCCCGGCGGGGACGACGACGCACCTCGGGGACAGCGAGCCGGACGGCGTCTTCCGGCCCGATCGCGAGATCACCGCCAGGCGGGAGCCGGACGGCATCGCGGTCTCACCGGACGGACGCGTGTTCTTCACCGCCGACGAGGGCGATACGGGCACGAGCGCCGACGGTGTTCTCTCCGGCGGCCGCACCCTGAGCGTGTGAGACGCGGCGACGGGATCGCTTCTGGCGGACACCGCCGACGCGATCGAGCGCGAGGTGGCGGCGCACGGGAGGCACGACGACAGCCGGGCGAGCCGGCGCGGGCCGGAGCCGGAGGGCGTCGTCGCGTTCGAGCTGGCCGGGAGGCGGTACGCCGCGGTGGCGCTCGAGCGCGCCGCCTCGGTCGTCGTCTTCGATGTCACGAACCCCTCGCGGCCGACGGTCGCCGGCTTCGCTTCCGTCGGCCGGGAGCCCGAGGGGATCGCCTACGTCCCCTCGCGCCGCCTGCTCGTCACCGCCGACGAGGCCGCGGGCACGTTGACGCTGATCCGCGTCTCGGCCCGATCGCCCTCCCGTGCGAGCGGCCGGGGATCAGCCCGCGGCGGCCGGCCCGGCGCCCCCGGAGCCTTTCCGGTCGAGCCGCCGCTCGGATTCGAGGCGGCCGAGGTCCACCTCCCCGCTTTCCACGTACCGCATCATCTCGGCCACGGCGCGGTGGCCCGCCACGTCGGCGATCTGCCGGTGCATCTCCTGGACGATGCGGCGGTAGACCGGATGACCCTGCGGCGAGGACCGTAGCTCGATGACGTGCATGGCCTCCCGCGCGTTCATCTGCATCGCGTAGCGGATGCGGCACGCCATCGGGACGACGTACTGGGCCTGGAGCGGCAGGTCCGGGCGGATCCGCTCCCAGAGCTCCGCGCACCGTTCCACCGCCGCGCGGAAGGGCGCTCCGAGCCCGGCCTCCTCGACCTCGCCGGGGACCTCGTACCCGTGACGCGGGGTCAGCTCCTGCCACTCGATGGTGAGGAGGCGATGCCGCTGCAGGTCGCGGAACGCCCCGTAGTCCGACAGGACGTCGAAACGGTAGGCGACGCGCTCGAGCGCGCGGCCGGGCTTGTGCCGACGGTTCCGCCGGTCGCCGGCGTAGGCGCGAAGCACGGCGAGCCGCTTCTCGACGGGCATCTGACGGACCCGCCGGAGGATCTGGTCTTCGGGCAGGTCGCTCGCCTCGTACAGCGCCGCGGCGACGATCTTCTCCTCGCCCTCCGGGTCGAAGTCCACGAGCGTGACCTCGGGCCGCGGCTCGGGCCTCTCGCCCGCGAGCGCCTCCCGCGCCGCGCGGGCGAACTGCTGCCGCGTCTCGGCCAGGTACCGCGCCCACGCTCCGCCGCGCTCGGGCTGGCCGAGGCGACGGAGGAAGGCCGGGATGACCTTCTCGAGCTCCGCCTGCATGCGTCCCGCCGTCTCGCGCGCCTCGGCGAGGGGCGAGGCGCGGAGCCGCAGCAGCATCGCCTCGTAGGCCTGCCCGCTCGCGAAGATTCCCAGGTTCGACACCGTCGCTGCCGGCAGCAGGCCGCGCAGCAGGTCGCACGCCTTGGCCCGTATCGTCTGCTGATAGGCGCGATCCGGGTCGCCGGCCTCCTTCGGAAAGGCCCGCCGCAGGTGGTCGAGCATGCGGTGCAGCGCGGCAGCGTACGTCTCGAACGCGGCGTCGAGCGTCGCCTCGTACCCGCGACCGTAGGGGGAGGCCATCACCTCGGGCTCGCGGTAGTAGCGGAACCGGCCGCCCGGCCTGTCGTCGTAGGGGACGTAGCGGGTGGACTGCTCCAGGTAGGCGGCGAGGCGGCCGCGCTCGATGAGCTTCGTGAGCACGTTCGAGGCCTGCTCGACGGCGAGATGGGCGCCGCCGAGCTGCGCCACCGAGTCGTCGCCGAACTCGACGAACACGCGCTCGTAGAGCTCCGAGGCGCGGCGCGCTCCGACCTCGGCCGCTCCCGGCAGCTCCTCGCCGCGATAGAACTCGTCCAGGAAGAGCCGGCGGAGCGACTTGCGGCTGCGCGAGTAGCGCGCGAAGAGCGCCCCCTTGACTGCCTCGGGCAGGCCCACGAGGGCGAAGACGGGCCCGTCGAGGTTCGTGAAGAAGCCCTCGAGCACGCGTCGCTCCTCGGGAGAGAACTCCTCGAGGACGTAGCTGTGCGCGAAGCTTCGACCCTCGTTCACCGCGGCGGGATTCTATCAGCCGACGCCGGCGGTCAGCGGCGGGTCGGGGCGCCTGCCTGGGGCGCGCCCGAGGGCGGCGGGCCCGCCCAGTGCCGGCGCAGCTCCACGACGTAGTACTGGTAGTCGCGAGCCAGCGTGGCCGGGACGGCCCGCGCCGCCACGTCGGACAGCACGCTGACGTAGGGGGCGAGGGTGGAGCCCCGGAGCCAGCGCCCGCCGCCCACGTAGGCGACGATCGGCATGACGAGAAAGGCCCCCGCGACGAACGCGGCCGCCACGCCGAGGGCCGCCCCCGCGAGCCGGTCCGCGAAGCCGAGCCGGGCCGCCTTGACCATCTTGCGGACGAGCCAGGCGAGCAGCGCTCCCGCCGCCAGGGCGGCCACGAGGATCCCGATGTACGCCCCGACCCTCAACACGACGAGCGAGGCCCCGGTGAGGAGGAGGACGGTCGCCAGGTCGCGATGGAACCAGCTGGCGAGCAGGAACGCCGCCACGAGCGTCGCGCTCATGATCGCGATCCTCACGATCCCCTTGACGGCGCCCCACAGCAGGCCGGCGGCGACCAGCACGATCAGCGCGACGTCGAAGACCACGAACCGCTTCTCCCCCGGGCGCGGCTTTCGTCAGGGGCGTCCGTTCTCCCGAGCCGCCTCGCTCGCGTGGACGAGCCGCTCCCGCTCGATCTCGACCAGCAGGCCGGGCGTGATGTCCCCCGTGGGGTACCGACCCGAGAAGCAGGCGGTGCACATGCGCCCGATCCGATCCTGGCCCTCGGTCACGGCGGCGAGCAGGTCGTCGAGGGTCTGGTAGACGACGGCGTCGGCGCCGATCTCCCGCGCCACCTCCTGGGGCGACCGCCCGCGGGCCACGAATTCCCTCCGCGTGCTCATGTCGATCCCGTAGACGCAGGGGTGCACCAGGGGCGGGGCCGTCGAGGCGAACAGGACCTTGCGCGCTCCTGCGTTGCGGGCGAGCTCGACGATCTGCCGGCTCGTGTGCCCTCGCACGATCGAGTCGTCCACCAGGAGCACGTCGCGGTCCCGGAACTCCTCCTCGATGGCGTTCAGCTTGTGTCGGACCGAGCGCCTCCTCTCACCGTCGTGGGGCATGATGAACGTCCGCCCGACGTACCGGTTCTTGACCAGCGCCTCGCGGTACGGAATCCCCAGCGCCTGGGCCATGGCGAGGGCCGCCGTCCGCGCCGAGTCCGGCACCGGGACCACGACCTCGGCGCTCAACCCCGCGCGGCGGAAGCTCTCCGCGAGCCTCTCGCCCATGCGCATCCGCGCACGGTAGACGCTCACCCCCTCCAGGTAGGAGTCGGGCCGCGCGAAGTACACGAACTCGAACACGCACGGGTGCGGGTTCGCGGGCGCCACCTGGACGCGGCCCACGCGGCCCTCGAGATCCACGAAGAGGGCCTCGCCCGGGGCGCCCCAGGGCAGGACCTCGTAGTCGAGCGCCGAAAGCACGACGCTCTCCGAAGCGACGGCGTGGGCCGTGCCGCCGGCGACGGGCTTGCGGCCGATGGCGATCGGCTTGATCCCGTACGGGTCGCGAAAGGCGAACAGGCCCCGCCCCGCGACAAAGCCGACGACGCTGTACGCCCCGCGGACGGTCCGGTAGACCTCGCGGACCGCAGCATGGTAGGCCGCCAGCGAGAATTCGCGCCGGGCCTCCCGAGCGAGCGCGTCGGCGAAGACGTTGAGGATCACCTCCACGTCGCACCCCGAGTACAGGTGCCGGAGCCCCTCCATCGCCAGCTCCCCGCGGAGCTCGTCGTAGTTGGCCACGTTGCCGTTGTGGGCCATGGCGATCCCGAACGGGTAGTTCACGGTGAACGGCTGCGCGTCCTCGCCCCCACCCGAGCCGACCGTGGGATAGCGCACGTGCCCGACGCCGAGCGTCCCCTTGAGCCGCTCGATGTTCGCCGAGGAGAAGATGTCCCGGACGAGCCCCTCCCCCTTCTTCACGTGGAACCGCCCGTCGTACGTGACGATGCCCGCCGCGTCCTGACCGCGGTGCTGGACCGCGAGCAAGCCGTCGTAGATCTCGCGAACGGCGGATTCGACCCCGATGACGCCGATGAAGCCGCACATGCCGGCCGCCCCCTTGTCGTGGGCCGCTCATGCTACCACCGAACCCGCCGGCCGCTGCGGAAGCGTCCGCCGGGTCTCAGAAGCCGAGCTCCTTCCAGCGCCGCGTGACGCGCTCGACGATGTCGGGGCTCATGCGGATCTCGTCGGGCCACGGGCGCGCGAAGCCCTCGCTCGGCCACTTTCGGGTCGCGTCGATGCCCATCTTGCTCCCGAAGTCCGGGAGGCGAGCGGCATGGTCGAGGGTGTCCACGGGGCCGAGGCTGAACTGGATGTCCCGCTCCGGGTCGATGTGGTTCAGCACCTTCCAGGCCACCTCCTGGGGATCGCGCACGTTCGTGTCGGCGTCCACCACGACGATGACTTTCGTGAACATCATCTGGCCCGTCCCCCAGATGGCGTTCATGACCTTGCGGGCGTGGCCCGGGTAGCGCTTGTCCACGGCCACGATCATCAGGTTGTGGAAGACTCCCGCCCAGGGCATGTGCAGGTCCACGATCTCCGGGATCTGCTTGCGGATGACCGGCAGGAAGATGCGCTCGATCGCCGTCCCCATGTGGCAGTCCTCCATGGGGGGCCTGCCCACGATCGTGGTCTGGTAGATCGGGTCGCTGCGGTGGGTCACGCACGTCAGGTGGAACACGGGGAAGTCGTCTTCGAGCGAGTAGAAGCCCGTGTGGTCGCCGAAGGGCCCCTCGCGCCGCAGCTCCGCGAGGTCCACGTACCCCTCCAGAACGATCTCCGAGGCCGCCGGCACCTCCAGGTCCACCGTCTCGCAGCGGACCATCTCCACCGGCTTGCGGCGGGCGAAGCCCGCGAAGAGCATCTCGTCCATGTCGTCGGGAAGCGGGACCACCGCCGCGAAGACCACCGCGGGGTCGCAGCCGATGACCACGGCCGCGGGCAGACGCGACTCCCCTCGCCTCCGCGCGAGCGCCGCGTGCCACCGGCCGTGCTTGTGGGTCTGCCAGTGCATCGCCGTGGTTCGCTCGTCGTAGACCTGCATCCGGTACATCCCGACGTTGCGCTTGCCGGTGACCGGGTTCTGCGTGAAGACGCAGCCCATGGTGATGTAGCGGCCCGCGTCCTGCGGCCAGCACTTGAGGATCGGAAAGCGGTCGAGGCTCGGCCGCTCCCGCTCGATCACCTCCTTGCACGGGCCGCTCCGCACGCTCACGGGAAAGATGGACGACAGCTCTCCGAGCTTGGGGAGCATCTTGAGCTTGTCGAGGAGCCCTTCGGGGGCCTTGAGCTCGAGCAGGGATCCGATCCGCTCGGCGACCTCTTCCACCCGTTCGACCTCGAGCGCCAACGCCACGCGCCGCTCCGATCCGAACGCGTTGATCAGCAGGGGGACGGTGGAGCCCTTCGGTTTCTCGAAGAGGAGGGCGGGGCCGAAGGCCTTCGACACGCGGTCGGTGATCTCGGTGACCTCGAGGACCGGGTCCACCTCGGCGGAGATGCGTTTCAGCTCCCCCTCGCGCTCGAGAACCGAGATGAACTGGCGGAGATCCCTGTAGGCCACGCCCCAGCCTCCCGCAAGGGGCCGGCAGTATAACGCCCGGCGGGACACCGGACGCGCTTTCAGCGAGCCGCCCCCCACGGCGAGAAGCTCCCATGGACGCCCGCGGCGCGGCGCGATCGGTCGAAGGCGAGCGGGCATTCGGGCGCCCTCGAGCGGCCGGAGCTTCACCGGGGAGCTGCCCGACGAGCACCGGTCCCGCACGTGCAGGCACCCCCTTCGCCGCCCTCGCCAGCCTCGTCTCGCCCTGCCCGCTCCCGGTCGTGGAGGGGGCGGCTACGGGCGAGGAGGAGGCGGCTCGCCTTCCGCGAGCCGGTCCTTCCAGGGTGTCGTGGCCTCCGGAGGCGCGGGAGGAGGAACCGCGAGCTTGACGATCCAGTCCGGCGGCCAGGCCGATTCCGCCGCGGCCACGGGAGGGCCGATGCCTGCGATCTCCGGCGCGACCGGCACGCTCCGCCTCCTCGGCGGCGCGCCGGTCGTCTTCGACCGAACGCACGACACCGAAGCGGGGCTCGTCCAGCTCCAGGACGCCGCGTCGAGATTCCAGCTCGAAGGGTCGGTGAGTCTCGAAGGGACCTCGATCGAGGGCACCTTCGCGAGCCAGGGGGAGCAGGGCGGGTTCGTGGCCTTCCTGCCCACGGGCGGGTCGGCCTGCTCCACTGCGGGAGCTTCTCCGGTGCACTCGGCGACGGGGGTGGACCCCGTTCGGCGCGGAACGGAGCTGCTCGGGGTCGTCTCGTCGCCGGGAGGGCTGTCCGGGACCCTGGACGGGTGCGTCGCCGGCATGCCGGACGCGATCTCGCTCGCGATGGCCACAGGGAACCGGCACGGGGACCGGCCCGATGTCGGCCACCAGAAGCGGGTCCGCGCCGGCTGTCGAACCGCCCACGATCCCACGACTGGTTGCGCGAACGTCGCGGGAGGGAGGCAATCGGAACCGCAAACCTGCGAACGAACGGCCGCCAGCTCGGCGGAAGAAAGCGGCGTGATCGAGCTGCCCGCGGCGGGATTTTCGCCCTGCCTGGCCCTCGTCAGGAGCGAGATTCCCCTCGCGGGGGCACGCGACAGGGCGACGCGCCTGCGCCTTTCGCGGAGGAAGGGGCGGATGCCCCTACCACAGACAGGTGGGCTCGACCGACGTGCGGTTGGGGATCCTCCGCAGCGATCCCCTGAACCCTCGGGAACGAGGTCCTCGTCCGTTCAGGGTTCCGACCGGAACCGCCAGCGGAAGCAGTGCACGACCAGGTGTTCGAAGGTGGCGCCCCCACGGCGACGCCTCGTGCGGCGACATGAGTGGAACCCGGGCAGCCGGAAGGCACGAGGAGGCTGCCTCGGACCGGAATCGGGGCGTTCGAGTTTCTCCTGGCGACACGGAGAACCGCTCGCGCGTGCGGACCCCTGGCGCATCGGGACGACACCGCATCACCGCATCCGCGTCGTTTGACGCGCGTCTTGCAGCCTTCCTATAATCCGGCCGCTCCGCGGGGCGGCGCGTTCAAGAGGGAGCCGGCCGATGATCCGACCGCTCGAGCGTCTGTGCGAAGCGGCCGGCCTGCGGGACGTCCACGACAAGGTCGTCTCCGGGGAGCGCCTCTCCTTCGAGGAGGGCGTGAGGCTCTTCCGGTCGCGAGAACTGATGGCCGTCGGCGCCCTGGCCAATTGGGTTCGCGAGCGCCGGCACGGCAACGTCGCGTACTTCGTCCGCAACATGCACCTCAACCCCACCAACGTCTGCACGGTGGACTGCAAGTTCTGCGGCTTCTACCGCCCGTACCGGCGCAAGCAGGATGGCTGGGCGTGGAGCCTCGAGCGCTGCCTCGGGGAGGTGCGGGCGCAGCTGCGGGACGAGATCACCGAGGTCCACATCGTCGGCGGGCACAACCCCGACTACCCGTACGAGTTCTACCGCGACCTCGTCCGCGGCATCCGCGAGATCTCCCCCCGCCTGCACGTCAAGGCCTTCACCGCGGCCGAGTACGACTTCTTTTCCAAGCGGTTCAAGAAGCCGGTGGAGGAGGTTCTCTCGGATCTCCGGGAGGCCGGCGTGGGGTCGCTGCCTGGAGGCGGGGCCGAGGTCCTGGTCAAGCGGGTCCGCAAGCTCATCTATCCCAAGAAGCTCGCGGCCGAGCGGTGGCTGGAGGTCGTCCGGGCCGCCCACAGGATCGGCCTTCGATCCAACGCCACGCTCCTGTACGGCCACGTGGAGACGCTCGAGGAGCGCGTCGAGCACCTCTGCCGGCTGCGGGACCTGCAGGACGAAACGGGAGGGTTCCTCTGCTTCATCCCGCTCGCCTTCCACCCGGAACACACCGAGCTGTCGCACCTGCCCGGGCCGACGGGCTTCGACGATCTCATGACGATCGCCGTCTCGCGCCTCCTGCTGGACAACTTCGACCACATCAAGGCCTACTGGATCATGATCACGCCGCGCGTCGCGCAGGTCGCCCTCGCCATGGGAGCCGATGACATTGACGGCACGATTCACGAGGAGAAGATCGTTCATATGGCGGGGGCGAGGACCCCCGCGGGCCTCACCGTCGGCGAGCTGCTGCGGCTCATTCGCGAGGCCGGGCGCGAGCCGGTCCAACGCGACTCGCTCTACAACGTCGTGCAGCGGTTCGAGGCGCAGGCAGTCGCATGAATGCGACGGGCGCGGTCCGCATCGGAGCGGTCCCGTACCTGAACGCGCGGCCGCTCCTGTTCGGCCTCGAGCGGTGGGCCCGCGGGCGCCCTCTCCATCTCCTCCTCGAAGATCCGCCCGCTCTCGCGGACGGGCTCGCGGACGGAAGGCTCGACCTCGCGCTGATCCCGAGCGTCGAGCTGGCGCGGATCGAAGGGGTCGAGATCGTGCCCGGGATCGCGATCGGCTCGGACGGGCCTGCGGGCTCGGTGCTCCTGTTCAGTCGCATGGCGCCCCCCGAGGTGCGCCGTCTCGCCCTCGACCCGCATTCGAGAACGAGCAACGTCCTCGCCCGGCTCCTCCTCGCGGAAGTCTGGGGTGCGAGTCCTCGCCGCGAGCCCGGTCCGGAGGACACCGAGGCTGCCCTCGCGGGCCGGGACGCGGCCGTCCGCATGGGAGACAAGGCGCTGTTCGAGCCGAAACCAGCCGGGCTTCACGTCGAGGACCTCGGAACCGCCTGGCGCAAGCTTACGGGGCTGCCCTTCGTGTACGCGGTGTGGGCGGCACGCGAGGGCGCCCTCGACCGCGCGCTCTACGAGACGCTTCACGGCTCGAAGCGGGACGGCATGGCGGCGCTCGACCGGATCGCGGAAGAGCACACCTTCCGGGGGCGTCGGGAGCCGGCGCTGGCGCGGGCGTACCTGCGAAGCTGCATCCGCTACCGGTTGGGCTCGCCGGAGGTGCGGGGGTTGCAAGCGTTCCTCCGCATGGCCGCCGAGCACGGGCTGGTCCCGCGGGTACCGGAGCTGCGGTTCGCGGCCTTCGGGAGGCCCGCTTGCCACGAGGCGGCGGGCCCCGTGCAGGGAATCCGATGACGGCGGAGATCCGGTCGCGGCTCGACCGCGTGGCCGGCAAGGCGATGGCGGGCGAGCGACTCTCGACCGAGGACGCGCTCCTTCTCCTCGAGCGAGAAGACCTGACGCGTCTCGGCGTGCTCGCCGACCTCGCCCGCAGGAGGATGCACCCCGACCGGGTCGTGACGTACATCATCGATCGCAACGTCAACTACACGAACGTCTGCAACGCCTTCTGCAGCTTCTGCGCCTTCTACCGCCCGCCGCACCACGCGGAGGGTTACGTTCTCCCTTACGAGACGATCGCCGCCAAGGTCCGCGAGACGATCGGTCTCGGCGGTCACCAGATCCTGCTGCAGGGAGGCCACAACCCCGAGCTGAGGATCGCCTACTACGAGGACCTTTTCCGCCGCCTGAAACGGGACTTTCCCGACCTGTGGCTGCACGCCCTCTCCCCGCCGGAGATCGTCCACATCTACAAAAGCTCTCGACTGTCCTTGCGCGAGACACTCGAGCGGCTGCGCGCCGCAGGTCTCGATTCGATTCCGGGCGGCGGCGCCGAGATCCTCGTGGATGCGGTCCGGCGCCAGCTGGCTCGCAACAAGGCGAGCGCGGCCGAGTGGCTCGAGGTCATGGAGAAGGCCCACCGCATCGGGCTCCGCTCGACGGCCACCATGATGTTCGGCCACGTCGAGACGCGAGCCGATCGCGTCGAGCACCTGAGGCTGCTTCGAGACCTCCAGGACAGGACGGGCGGCTTCACCGCCTTCATCGGCTGGACCTACCAGCCAGGGAATACGGCCCTCGGCGGCGCCGAGGTCACGACCGCCGAGTACCTGCGCACGATGGCCGTCAGCCGCCTCTTCCTGGACAACGTCCCGAACGTCCAGGCCTCCTGGGTCACGCAGGGCCCGAAGGTCGGTGCCGCCTCGCTGGCCTTCGGCGTGAACGACATGGGGAGCACGATGATCGAGGAAAACGTGGTGTCGGCCGCGGGCACGACCTACCAGATGAACGAGCCGGAGATCGTCGCGGCGATCCGCGACGCGGGCTTCGTGCCCATGCGGCGGAACATGCTCTACGAGCGCCTGGGCGAGCCGCTGCACGCCTGATCGGGTTCCCGTGGGGCCTGCCGTGGACGCCGACTCGCCCGCTCTCGTGCCGATGCCCCGTGGAACGCTCCTGCGCCTGGCGGTGAGACCCGCGGCGCGTGCCTCCAGGATCCTGGGCGTCCGAAGCGGCTCGCTGCGGGTCTCGGTCGCGGCTCCGCCCGAGCGGGGAAGGGCGAACCGGGCCGTGCTCGAGCTGCTCGCCGATGCGCTTGGCGTTCCCCCTTCTGCGTTGAGGGTCGTGACGGGGGCGACGTCGCGGACGAAGACGGTCCTCGTTCCCCTCGAGCCCCGATCGGTCGCGGATCGGCTCGCGCGGGCCGCAGCCGGGCGAGCCCGTGAGCCCGTCACGACAGCACCCGAGAGCGAGACGATCAGGTCCTGACTAGCCCGGACTAGCCCGGACTATTCATGAAGGACCGTCGCGAGACCGTGGAGATGGCCGTGATGGCGGGCAAGCGCAGGGCCGAGGACCCGAGGCGAACTCCCTGCAGTACGTCGCAGGGTCCGAGGCCCGAGCGCGCCCGCCAGCGCGGCTAGATCCGCGGTCGCAGCAGGTCCTTCATGAAATGAATCGTCCGGGCTAGGAATACTGAATCCGTGCGGATCGCAGATTTTGTTGGTGATTTTCTAG
>JBBIHW010000008.1:883-27255 GCA_037446795.1 Acidobacteriota bacterium | reverse complement strand
ACCAGGCCGGGGATGTCCTGGCTCTCGTGCGTCACCGCCGGCCGGGCGCCGGCGCTTCGGGACGGCCGCCGCTCCGAACGTCTTCCGGACCAGGTCGAGCATCGCCTGCGAGTCGAAGTCCCCCATGACGACGAGGAGCATGTTGGAGGGGACATAGCGCTCGCGGTAGTAGGCGACGACCTCCTCGCGGGAGACCCCGGCGAGCGACTCGCGCGTGCCGAGGATTGGCTCGGCCAGCGGCGTTCCGGCCCACGCGAAGGCGCGGAACGCCTGCGCGGCCGCGTAGCCGGGGTCGCTCGCGTCGCGGGCCATCTCCTCGAACACGATCCCCCTCTCCTTCTCGAAGCTCTCGGGGGCGATCGTGGAGTTGAAGAGCATGTCGGCCTGGATCGCGAGCCCCTGCGCAGCGAACTCCTTCTGGATCAGGAGCTGGAAGAGGGTGTGGTCGTCGCGGGTGGTCGCGTTGTTGTAGGCGCCGTAGCGGTCCACCTCGTCGTAGAGCTGGCGCTGCGTGCGCGTCGCGGTCCCGTCGAACAGGAGGTGCTCGAGCAGGTGCGAGGCACCGGACCGGCCCGCGGGCTCGTGAATCGCCCCCGCTCCGACGACGACCGAGGAGGCGACCATCGGGTTGGCGTGGTGCTCGATGAGCACCACGCGGAGGCCGTTGGGGAGCGTGGCCTCGCTGTACGCCGCGAAGCCGAGCGCGGACGTCGGAGCGAGGCTGGACAGACACAACGCCGCGAGCCGTCGCATCCTCACCTCCCCGAGCGGCGATCGCGGCGGCCTACCGAAGGCGGTCCGGAAGCAAGACACGGCGACTCTCGTCTCGAGCGTCCCATTCTAAGAGGGGGAGCGCCCGGGTTCTTCTCTCGCGTGTCCTGATTTTTCAGGCGGGCCGGCCGAGGTACGCGCGAAGCAGCGGGGGCACCCCGCGCCGCAGTAGAGCCTTCCTCGCCTCCCACTCCGCCGCGCGCTCCATCCCCACGAGGAAGCGGACGCGCCGGGCCTCGAGCATCGCGATCGGCACCCCGTCCCGGTAGAGGAGCCGGTTCGGCGCGGCCGCGGGCTGTCGCTCGCCCGGGGCCAGGATCCCGGCGTGGTGCCGCGGGGCGGCCCCGCTCACCGAGACGAGCAGGCCCGACGCGGGGCTCCGAGCGGCGGAGCGGAGGAGCCCCACGGCGTCGGGCAGCGCGAACTGCTCGCCGGTGAACCCCGCGACGAACCGGCCGCCCCGGATCTCTCCGCGCGCCTCGAGCCGCAGGTACTCGCGCAGGAGATCGCGCCACGGGACCGGCAGCGCCTCCTTCTCGAGGAGCTTCCGGAAGACGACACCGTAGCGGCGCAGGAGCGCTGCAGCGAGCATCCGGACGCCGGCTCCGTCGTGCCGGGGCCCGCCCGCCGGCTCGGCGTCGAGTCGCGACCAGCGCCCCGCGTTCTCCATGCCGGCCAGCGCGACGCTCCCCTTGCGCTTCGCGCCCTCGATCAGGGGCCTCCGGCTCGAGGGCGCGAGGAGGGCCCGAAGCCCCACGAAGCCGTCCGAGGTCACGAGGCCGAGCGCTGCGAGCTCGGCGAGCGCCTCCTCGACCTGGCTCCTGAGGAGTCCCGTCTCCCTGACGATCTCGCCGAAGAAGGAGGCGCCGCGTCGCGCGAGGGCGTCACCGACGCTTCGCGCCGCGGGAGACAGGCGCGGCGGCCGAGGTCCGTTCCCCTTCGCGAGCAGCGCCCGCCAGGGCGCGAGGGACTCCCTCGGGAGCAGCACGATGGGCGTCGTGCGGACGGGCCTCGCGCCCGAGGCCACCTGCGGGGCCGTCCGCGCCGGCGCGAGCCGCGCCCAGGCGATCCTGCCCGACAGGCACAGCCCGTCGAGCCACGCCGGATCGTAGTGGCGGACCCGCGCGGGCAGGATGTCTCCCTCCCACGCGGCGGCCGGGGCCTCGAAGCCCTCGAGCTGTTCGAGGGCGGCCGCGAGTCCCTCCGGGCCCTCCAACCTCTCGTCCGGGACGGCGTGCTGCCAGGCGAGGAGGAAGCGGATGAAGCCGGCCGCCGGCACGGGCTCGATCTCGCGCCGCAGCCGGGCCAGCGTGCACCGGTGGATGCGCGCGAGGAGGCGGCGGGCGCACCACTCGGTCTCTGCGGCGTCGGGGCTGAACCTCCCGCGGAAGGCGAAGCCCTCGGCCTCGAGGGCCGCGAGAGCGGCCCCGACCTGCGGCTCCGAGAGTCCCATCGAGCGCGCGAGGGAGCCGGCCGTCACCGGCCCCAGGCCCTCGAGCCGGCCCCGCAGCAGCTCGACGAGGGCCCGGTCCGGGTCCAGGGGCCGCGCGTCCGCGCGGGCCGGTGCCGCGATCGGGGGCTCGAGACTCGCACCGGGAAACACCGCGGCGACCTGTGGGAGCCTCTCGGCCGCGACCCACAGCTGCGCCCCGCCGCCTCGCGGCCGGAGCACGGCCGCGCGCCTCTCGACCATCAGCTCGTCGAGCAAGCCGCGCCAGTGGCGTCCCTCCTCCCCGGTCATGACGCCCAGGACGACGAGCGCGTCGTGCAGCTCGTCGCGGTCGCCGACCTCGGGCCACGCCTCCCGCCGGACGCGCTCGATGGCCGCAGGGTCGAGCCGGCCGAGGTCTCCGGCGGTCTGCGGGTCGAGCCAGCGGCGGGACAGCACGGCCTGCGTCCGCCGCTCCTCGAGCGGCGCGTCGTCGAGGAACGCGTAGGGCCGCGCGCTGAGGATCTCGGCTGCCAGCGGGGATGGCTCGACCAGGTCCCGCGCGACGAAGCGGACCTCGCCGCGCTCGAGGCCCGCCAGCAACCGCTCGAGCCCGCGGACATCCATCGCCTCCTCGAGGCAGTCGCGGATCGTCTGGCGGACGAGCGGGTGGTCGGGGATCTCTCGGTCGCCGGAGAGGTTCTCGGCGCAGGCGAGCTGGTCGGGGAACGTGACGGCGAGCAGGTCCTCGGCCTCGATGCGCTGGAGGGGAGCGGGGAGCTTCCGGCCACCGCGCCATCTGGGGACCGCGAGGGCACGTGTCGCGTTCCACCGCCACCGCACGGCGAACATGGGCGCGTCAAGGAGGGCCTGCACGAGGACCTCGCGCGCCGTCGCCGAGCGGAGGTAGCCCCGGACCTCCTCGAGCGGGAAGCTGTGGGTCGGCCCGAGCGACAGCACGATGGCGTCCTCGGTCGCCGCCGCCTGCAGCTCGAAGTTGAACATGCGGCAGAAGCGCTTCCGGAGGGCGAGGCCCCACGCCCGGTTGACGCGGCTCCCGAAGGGGGAGTGGAGGACGAGCTCCGTCCCTCCCGTTTCGTCGAAGAAGCGCTCGAGGACCACGGTCTGCTGCGTCGGGAGCGCGCCCAGCACGGCGCGTCCCTTCGCCAGGTAGTCGGCCGCCTGGCGGGCCGCGGCCTCTCCGATGCCCACCTCCTCGACGAGGAACCGGACGGCCTCCCTCTCGCCCGTCGCGAGCCTGCGCTCGAGGTCGGCCCTGAGCCTCGACACCGCCGCCGACAGCTCGTCCGTGCGCGCGGGAGCCTCACCGAGCCAGAACGGGATGTTCGGCGGCGCCCCTCGCGCGTCCGCGACGCGGACCTTGCCGGGCTCGACCCGCAGGATCCGCCACGAGGCGTTGCCGAGCTGGAAGACGTCGCCGGGGAGGCTCTCGACGGCGAAGTCCTCGTTGACCGAGCCGACCCGGATCCCGTCGGGCTCCGCCACCACCTCGTAGTCGGCCGTGTCGGGGATCGCCCCGCCCGAGGTGATCGCGACGAGCCGCGCGCCCCGCCGGCCGCGAAGCCGCCCGTTCACCGCGTCGTGGTGGAGGAGCGCCCCTCGCCGCCCGCGTCGGGTCGCGAATCCCTCGGCGAGCATCCGGACGACCGAGTCGAACTCGTCGCGGGGGAGCCCCCTGTAGGGCCACGCCCGCCGGACGAGGTCGAAGAGCGCGTCCTCCGTCCACTCCTCGCAGGAGACGGCCGCGACGATCTGCTGCGCCAGGATGTCCAGTGGAGCCTCGGGGATCGCCAGCGAGTCGAGCTCTCCCCTGCGGATCGCGTCGAGCAGGGCGGCGGCCTCGATCAGCTCGTCGCGGGTGGTCGGGAAGATCCGCCCCTTCGGGAAGCCCCCGACCGCGTGGCCCGAGCGGCCGACGCGCTGGAGGAGGGTGGAGATGGCGCGGGTGGAGCCGATCTGGCAGACGAGGTCCACCGCCCCGATGTCTATCCCCAGCTCGAGGGAGGCGGTCGCCACGAGCGCCCGGAGCTCGCCCGCCTTGAGGCGGTACTCGACCGCGAGGCGGTGGTCGCGGGCGAGGCTGCCGTGGTGCGAGGCCACCTGGTCGGCGCCCAGCCGGTCGGCGAGGTGCCGCCCGACGCGCTCGGCCATGCGCCGCGTGTTCACGAAGACGAGCGTCGTCCGGTGCTCGCTGATCAGCTCGGCGAGCCGGTCGTAGACCTCGCCCCACACCTCTCCCGCCATCACGGCCGTCAGCGGGGAGCGCGGGATCTCGACCGCGAGATCGAGGTCGCGGTAGTGGCCGGCGTCAACGACCGCGCACCGGGGCGTGCGGTCGGACTCCACGCTCGCCGCGCCGACGAGGAAGCGGGCCACCTCCTCGAGCGGCCGCTGCGTGGCGGAGAGGCCGATGCGGAGAAGGCCCCCTCCGGTCAGTGCCTCGAGCCGCTCGAGGCTGAGGGCGAGGTGGGAGCCCCGCTTGTCGCGGACGAGGGCGTGGATCTCGTCCACGATCACGGTGCGGGCTGTCGAGAGCATGCGCCGGCCGCCCTCGCTCGTGAGCAGGATGTAGAGCGACTCCGGGGTCGTGACGACGATGTGCGGCGCGCGGCGGCGCATCGCCTCGCGCTCGGAGGCGGGCGTGTCGCCCGTGCGCACGAGCACGCGGATCGGGACCTCGGGAAGCCCCGTCCTCCCGAGCTCGACCCGGATCCCTTCGAGCGGTAGTTCCAGGTTGCGGCGGATGTCGTTGCTGAGCGCCTTGAGCGGCGAGACGTAGACGACCTGCGTCGCGTCGGGAAGGCGGCCGCACAGACCCTGCCGGACCAGATCGTCGAGAGCGGAGAGGAAGGCGGCGAGCGTCTTTCCGCTGCCCGTCGGCGCCGCCACCAGCGTGTGCCGCCCGGAGCGGATCGCGGGCCAGGCCGCCACCTGGCAGTCGGTCGGGCGTTCGAACCGCTTCCGAAACCACGAGGCGACGGCGGGATGGAAGGTCTCGGGAAGCACGTCTCGAGCCCCGCTCGCGCCTCAGTCCATCCCCTGAGCCTTCAGCTCCGCCGCCGCCCTCTCGCCGAGGCGCCTGCCCCACTCGTAGCCCGCCATCGTGCTCTCGTGGGCGATGGCCGGCTGCTTCGCGACCAACTTCTGCCCGAGAGGGGTCCGGTAGAAGGCCAGCAGCTCCTCGATCTCCGTGGGCGTGAAGTGACGGGCGTAGATCGGGACGATCAGATCCACGAGCTCGCCGGTGTCCACCCCGGCGAGGAAGCGGTCCCAGAATTCGGCCGGAACGCCGCGACGTTCCTGCCTGAAGCGGGCGATCATCTGCTCCATCGTGAGCCTCGCGAGCCGCTCGCCGCCCGTGGCCTGGATGAGCTCCCGCACCGCTCGAGTCCTGCCCGCCTCCACGCCCGCGGGCGCCTCGGCGGCGGGCGAGCCCTGTGCGGTCAACGCGAGGATCGCGAAAGCCCAGCATGCCGTTCCCATGAGGTACCCCCGCGCTCGCGAGCTCGGGGCAGGAGCCGCGAGAGCGCAGCTCATTATCCACGCGCCCCCGCCCTCGCGGCGCAAGCCGGGGGTGAAACCCGTTCCCCGGTCGGCCCGCCGCCCGTGCTGTTCTCGCCGGTCACGGCCCGGCAGGGCGCTGTTCCCCGGCCGGCCCATGCGGTACCATGGTGCGCGGATCGAAGCCCTCCGGGTCGAGAGGGACGACGGGGTCGGCCGCCATGCCGAGTCGCGGCTTCAAGATGTACGGGAAGGTGGTCTGGCCCGGCTGGGCCGAGGGCCCTCCTCCGAGGCACGTCCTGAAGGTCGGCCGAAACGAACCTTGCCCATGCGGCAGCGGCAGGAAGTACAAGGACTGCCACGAGAAGGACGGGACGGCCTGGCTGGAAAAGCTCTGGCGCGACCAGCAGCGGGAGCGGCTCAAGGAGCAGGGAGTTCCCTGGTACAAGCGCCTGATCTTCTGGTCCTGAGCGGCCGGAGCCGCGCGGCGTGACCGAGGTCCCGGCGACCGAGGGGGCCCCCGCCGCCGGGCTAGATCCCCATCACGGTCAGGGTCCAGGTGCGCTTTCGCGGCCGGTTGTCGAAGTCCACGAGGACGATCTGCTGCCACCTGCCGAGGGCGAGCCGGCCGTTCTGGATCGGGACGACGAGGCTCGGTCCGAGCAGGCCCGCCCGTACGTGACTGTGGCCGTTCCCGTCGTGCCACGCCTCCTCGTGGGCGTACGGGATGTCGCGCGGGGCGAGCCTCTCGAGACAGTCCCGCAGATCGCGGACGACGCCCGGCTCGAACTCGATCGTGGTGACGCCCGCGGTGGACCCGGACACGAACACGGTGGCGGTGCCTTCCCGGACCCCGGACTCCTCGACGCGCCGGGCCACGTCCGGCGTCAGGTCCTTCGTGTCCCCGTCGCCCCGCGTGGAGATGCGCTCCTCGAACGTGATCGCTTTCATGGGCGATGTCCCCCATCGCACATCCTGCCCGGCGGGGGATCGGATCGCAATGCGGGGCCCGCGAGGCGCGGCGTCGCGGCGCTTGCCACCGGTCGTATCCTTTGTCGAGCGGAGACGGGGTCTCTGGATGGCGTACTCTGGCTCCCGCCCCGAGGAGACGGTCGGCCAGACCGAGCACGAGCTGCGGGTCGAGCGTGCCGCCTGTCTCGCCCGCATCGGCCGAGCCCTCGAGGCCAGGCTCGCCGTCCTGGCACGGCTTCGGGACGAAGCGGACCGGGAGGTGGGCGAGCTGCGGCCGGCATGGCGTGCCCGTTACGAGCGGGCGCGGCGCGAGGCCGAGGTGTACCTCTGGTACCTCAAGGTCCAGCGCGCAGCGAACGGCCTCCACGACGATCGCCTCGTGGATCGGATGTACCCGATTCCGCGCCTCCGCGGACCGGCTTCGGGCTGAGGGCGAGCCCGACGTCGGCGGCGGGTCGGCGGAGGATCAGCTCGAGGGGGTCAGTCCGCAGCCGGCCGTCGGCCCGATCGCCTCAGCCGCCGAGCGCTGGCCCGTGGGCCGCATACGTCGGCTCGTGCCAGACCTCCGTGAGGCGGCCGTCGAGCGAGAAGTTTCTCATGATCCGCAACGGCGGCGAGTAGATGTGGAGCGTGACCAGATGGCTTCCGTCCTCCTGGAAGTTCGCCATCTCGTGGATGTCCTCGTCCTCGGTCGCGCAGATCGCTCCCGCCGGGATCTGTCTTCTGCGGACGACCTCGAGCGGACCCGCGGGGGTCCTGCGGTAGCCGACCTCGGTCGCCACCCCTGCGAGGACGCGCACGCCGCAGCTCGAGCCCAGGTGGTCATGGATCGGACTCGCTTGCCCCGGTCTCCAGCACAGGACGAGGGCCTGGTAGGCGGCGCCGGTGCGGTAGAGGTTCCTGCGGTAGGCGTCCTCCCCGAAAACGACGTGGGAGCGGAAGCAGTCGAGATCGGCCGTCAGGGCCCCGAGAAGGCGGGACAGCTCGTCGAGGGGGATCCGACCCGCGCGGCCGTCGAGAGCCTCGAAGAACTGCCCGATGTCGAGACCCACTGGAAACCTCCCGCGCGGGCCGCGGGGGAACCGGTCTGCGCACGGCGAAGCTACGCCGGCCCCGGCCCGGCGTCAAGACGAGGCCGGGCGAGGCCGGGCCGGTGTCGGCCTCTCCGCCTACCGGGCCCTCGGCGGCCCCGGGGGCACGGCGCCCCGCCTCAGGCGCCGGACCTCGCGCATCATGTCCTGCACGCGCCTCTCGAGCTCGACCTCGAGGAGCCGGTAGCGAGCCCGCTGCTCGACGGTGAGCAGCGCGTCGAGCGCCGCGTAGGCCGCCTTCTGCCGGGCCTCGAAGGTGGACCGGAGCGTCTCGAGCCGCTCGAGCAGGCGCCCCAGCTCCGCCTCGCTCGGCCCCTCGACGGCCAGCGACTGCCGGAGCCGCTGCAGCAGCTCCTGCCGCTCGCGCTGGTAGTCGCGCCGCTGCTCGTTGAGCCTCTTCTGCGCCACGATCACGCGGGCGTACTGCTCGTCGTCGAGGACGAGCGCCTCCTGGAGCTTGCTGATGATGTACGCGTCCAGCATCCCGTGGAGCTCTTCGCGACCGGGCCGCGGCGGCCGGTCGTCGGGGCTGTCCTCGGGGGGGAGCTGGGCCATGGCGGACAACGTCGAGACGAACGCCGGCAGCACGAGGGCGGCGAGGGCACGGCGGAAGCTACGATCTGTCATCGGAGTTCTCCTCGAGCGACCGGCTCAGCCTCTCGAGCAACGCCTCCTGCTCCTCCGGGTCGAGGGAGGAAACGTCGAGCGGCGAGCCGGACGCAGGATCGAGCCCGTCCCAGTCCGGATCGGATCCGGCGAGCTCGACGAGATCCAGCAGAAGCTCGTAGTCCTCGTCGTCCGCGACGGGCGGCAGAAGCGAGATCTCCCCGGCGGAGGGCGCGGCCGCGGGCTCGGGGACGCTCTCGCGCACCCGGACCGAGACCGCGACGAGGGCCACGGCCGCGACCACCGCGGCGGCGGCGAGCCCCGCGACCCGCCGCGTCCTGGCGGCCCGCTCCTCCCGCCGGATGCGCGCGCGCAGGCGGGGGAGGAACGAATCCCAGTAGGCGGGATCGGGCTCCTCGATCGGGGCCTTTTGAGCCGAGACGAGGGCGGCCCGCAGCTCCTCGACGCGCCCCGAGCACTCCCCGCACCTCTCGACGTGACCCCGCACCGCAGCGTCCACCGGCAGGCCCTCGCTCAGGTCCACGAGGGCCTCGGGCGGCACGTGGCGCTCCGCGTTCATCCTTCCCCCTCCCGCGCTTCCGTCTCGCTCGTCCGCGCCGCGCTCCCGCCTCCCTGGCGCGACCGCCCGCCGCCCGCGAGCCTCCGCAGGTTGGCGAGCGCGTGGAAGAGGTTCGCCTTCACGGTCCCGACGGAACTGCCGAGGATCTCGGCGATCTCCCGGTGCGACAGCTCCTGGTAGACCCGCAGCAGGAGCACGGCCCGCTGCTTGTCGGGCAGGCCCTGCACGGCCTGCCGCAGCCGGCCGGCGGCCTGCTCGCGGCTCAAGCGATCCAACGCCGAAGGGGCCCGGTCCGGCAGGTCTTCGTGGAGCGCCTCGGCGGTCCTTCTCGAGCTCGTCCAGTTCATGCACGCGTTCCACGCGATGCGGTGCAGCCACGTCGAGAAGCGCGCCTCCGAGCGGAACCGGCCGAGGCCGCGGTAGGCGTGAAGGAACACCTCCTGGGCCAGGTCGTCCGCATCCGCGTGGCTCCCGGTGCACCGGAGGCAGAACCGGTAGATCCTCCGCTGGTACTTGAGGACCAGCCGATCGAAGGCCGCTTGCTCACCGTTCCGGAACGCCTCGACCTCTCGCTCGTCCTCGCCGAGCTGCCTTGCCTGCACCCGGCCCGCCTCGCTGCCGGCCTCGCTAGAGATCCTCGCCCCCGTCGTCGTCCTGCGGCTCCTCCTCCGGACCGGCTTCTTCCGTCGCCCATGCGCAGGGTCCCCGCCCCGGGTGGAGGCGGTGCGGGGCCGGTCCCCCGCGCGGACCGTGCGCGCGCTCGGCCGCCCGCATCTCCCGCAGCTTCCGCTGCTGCTCCGGGGTGAGGATCTTCTTGAGCGCGAGGCTGTGGGTCACGCGAGCCTCGAGCAGCCGCGTGTGAAGATCCCCGATCTGTCTCGCTTTGGCCATCACCGCCTTCTCGTCCGGGGCGGGGCTCGACATGAGCTCGCGCAGCTCGAGCCGGGCGACCCTCATTTGCGAGCCGATCTTAACCCTTTCCTTCGCTGCTTCGAGCCGCTCGCTCCGGAGCTGCTCGGCCTGCTCGTCGGTGAGGCCGAGCCGTTCCCTCATGCCGGGGCCGTCCCACGGGACCATCCCTCGCCGGCCCGGCCCCTGCGCGAGAACGAGAGCGCTCGAGGCGGCCAGGACCCCGAGCGCCGCCAGCCATCTCCGCGACGTCGTCATCTTCGGTGCCTCCCGAGGGCGTGTCCCCTCTCGCCCTCGACCAGGTTGGACAGGGCCGCCGGCCGCGAGGTTTAGTCCGGCGGGGGATCGAGGGGCTCTGCTGCCCGCAGCCCGGGCTCCCGGGGGGTCCGGGCTGGACCGGCGCTAGGCCGAGAGGGCTCTCGCGAGACGAGCGAAGAGACGGCGGCAGCCTTCCTCGAAGCGCGAGGGCTCGGGCAGCAGGCTCACCACGAGCCATCCCTCCTGCGGGAAGTCGAAGAAGTAGCCGGGATGGACGGCCACGCCGTCCTGTTCGAGGAGCTGGACAACGAGCGTCTCTTCTCGAATCACGGCCGGGAAGCGGACGAGCGCGCTCCAGCCGGCGCGGGGAGGGGGCGCCTCGAGGCCGGGCACGGCCCTCGCGGAGGAGGCGAGGGTCTGCAGGTTCCTGCGGCACCGCTCGAGGATCGCGGCCCGGATCGCCGCTGCGTGGGAGAGAAGTCGAGGAAGGGCGACCTGCACGGGGGTCGAGACGGACAGGTACTGGTCGGCGGCGAAGGCGAGGCGCTCGAGCGCCTCGCCGGCCTCGGGCTCGGGACCGCTCGCCACGATCCAGGAGAGCTTGACCTGGGGGAGCCCTGCGTACTTCGAGAGCCCTCCGAGGGCGAACGTCAAGACGTCGCTCGTTCCGGCGAAGCTCCCCGGCACCGTGCCGCCCGCGAGCGGAAACGCGTGGAACACCTCGTCGGCGACGAGGGCGAGCCGGGCCGCACGACAACGCTCGAGGACGTCCCGGCGATGCGCCTCGTCGAGGTAGGAGCCGGTGGGGTTGTTCGGGTGGACGACGACGACCGCGCGCGCTCTCGGGGAGGCGAGCTCCTCGTGCCGCGGCTGCCAGCCGCAGGTCGGATCGAGCCGGTAGGCCGCCGGATGCGCTCCCTCGAGCGTCACGAGATGCTCGAGAAGGGGGTAGGAGGGGCGGGGAACGAGCACCTCGTCTCCGGGATCGCACAGGAGCTTGAAGAGCAGCCCGTAGGCCTCGCTCGTCGAGGAGACGATGGCGACCTGCCGAGGCTCGATCCCGATCCCGGCGCGGCGGTACTCCTCGGCCACCGCCTCGCGGGCGGCGGCGAGGCCGAGCGGCTCGGGCCGGTAGACCGAGCCCGCGGGCTGGGCGAGCGGGGCGAGAACGTCCTCGGGATACGGCAGGTCGCACGCGGTCGGGTTCGTGACCGTGAGGTCGTAGGGGATCTCGCCCGCTCGCGCCCGCAGCGCCGCGATCCGGTTCGGGCGGAGGTCGTGCGGGAGGCGGCGCGAGAACACGCGGGGATTCTCGCACGGCCGTCAGGGGACCTCGCCTGCGCCGGCCGGAGCGCGAATCCCGGACGCGAGCGTGGGGCCTCTCGCGAGCCGGGGCTCGGCGGGCCCGCCCGGGATGTCCGACCGCCGGCGCTCGCGCCCGGCGGGATCGCCCCGGCTCGGCCGAGGTCCCTACTGCGGTTCAGCGCGGAGCAGTTCCCAGAGGCGACGACTCTCGGCCGGCAGGCACGACACGAGCCGGTCCACCTCGGTCTCGATGGCGGCGGCCTGTTCGTGACTCTCCAGCAACGCGCGGATGTCCCACGCGTCCTTTGGACCGCCTGCGTACAGCTTCAGGAGCACGAGCCCCGCGGGGCGCGCCACCCTCACCGAGAGCTCGCCGATCGGCAGCAGCTCCGAGGCCTCGACGATCTCGCGCTGCCAGGCGAACCGGCCGACGATCACGTCTACGATGCCGCCCTCGGGAAGGGACAGGCGTATCCCGCCGAGCAGCGGATCCTCGGGGTCTCCTTCGAGGAGGCGGAGCCTCGCACCTCGGGATTCGATCCCGCTCCACAGCGGACGCTGCAGCGCCCTGGCGTCCACGGTCAGCAGGTCCATGTCCGCCGTCGCGCGGCTCACCCCGTGCACCGCCAGGGCCGCCGCCCCGACGAGAGCGTGGGGGATGTCCTCCGCCTCCAGGACCGCGATGACGTCGCGCAGGAGGCTCACTCGGCGATCCCGCGCATGACCCTCGATGGCCGGCGGCCCGCCTGGGCCGCGCGCTCGAGGCGGCGCGCCGCCTCCTCCCGCTCGAGGCCGTGCGCTGCAGCGAAGGCTTCGATCGCGCGGGCGCCGAGTTCGAGGGCCTCGGCCACGCGCTCGGCGGGCGTCATCCGCCGCAGGCGCTGCCGATTCTCCTCGCGCAATTGCTCGGAGACGGTGGGCACGCCTTCAGTATAGACCCCCGGGTCCCCTGCCCGCGCGCGCGGAATCGGCGTGAGCCCGGGCCCGGCCGCTGCATCCGGGGCCCAGCGGGCGGTCGTCCGTTCGGCCGTACCGGACTCGGGGCCTCGAGCGCGGGCAGGATCGCCTCCGCGGCCGACGGCGAGGACCGATCGCGACCGGGCGTCGTGGTCGCGAGATCGGAATGGAGGGAGCGATGCGGGGCGACTCGGCCGGCGACGAGACTCCCTGGACCGGCGGCCGTGCGGTCGTCGCGTACGTGGCCGCTGCGCTCTTCCTGCTCCATATGCTCTTCGCCGACCAGTACGGCTACTTCAGGGACGAGCTGTACTACCTGGCCTGCGCCGAGCGGCTCGACTGGGGGTACGTGGACCAGCCGGCACTCGTCGCGCTGGTCGCACGCCTCGTGCGCACACTGCTCGGCGAGTCGCTTCCGGCCATCCGTCTCCTTCCCGCCCTCGCCTCGGCGGGCAAGGTCCTCCTCGCCGGCGCGCTCGCGCGCGAGATGGGGGCGCGGCGGTTCGGCCAGGGCCTGGCGGCCGCGGGCGTGGCCGTGGCCCCCGTCTACCTGTTCCTGGACCACGTCCTGACGATGAACGCATTCGAGCCCCTGTTCTGGATGGGCGGGGCGTGGCTCGTGATCCGCATCGTCAAGACCGGGAACCAGAAGCTCTGGCTGGCCTTCGGCGCGCTGGCCGGTGTCGGGCTGCACAACGAGTACTCGATGGCGTTCTTCGGTCTCGGGGTCCTGGTGGGCGTGCTGGCGACCCCGCATCGCCGGGCGTTTCGGCATCCCTGGATCTGGCTGGGGGCCGCGCTGGCGCTCGCCATCTTCGCTCCCAACGTCCTGTGGCAGGCCCGCCACGGCTTCCCGTTCCTGGTGCTGCAGGAGAACATCCGCGCGAGCGGCCGGAACGTGGCGCTCGGCGGGCTCGAGTTCCTCGGTCTTCAGGCGCTGCTGATGCAGCCGGTCGCACTTCTCCTCTGGCTCGGAGGGCTGTGGTGGCTTCTACGATCTCCGGCGGGCAGGCTCTATCGCGTGCTCGGCTGGACGTTCCTGGTCATCCTGGCCTCGCTGCTGCTGGGCGGACGGGCGTACTACCTGGCACCAGCCTACCCCATGCTGTTCGCTGCGGGCGGCACCGCCATCGAGACGTTCCTCGAGCGCCGCCGCCTGGCGTGGCCGAAGCCTCTCGCCCTGTGGCCTGCTCGTGCTCTCGGGAGCGATCCTGGCGCCGATGGCGCTTCCCGTCCTGCCCGTCGAGACCTACGTTCAATACGTGGCGTTCATCGGCATCGAGCAGCCCCGCATCGAAACGCACCGCCTGGGCCCGCTGCCGCAGCTGTTCGCCGACATGCACGGCTGGCAGGAGATGGTCGAGGCGACGGCCCGCGCGTATCACGCGCTTCCGCCCGAGGTGCGGGCCGGCACCGCCATCTTCTGCAACAACTACGGCGAGCCCGGCGCCGTAGATCTGTTCGGCCCCAGGTACGGCCTGCCCAAGGCCATCGGCAACCATCGGAGCTACTGGCTGTGGGGGTACGGAGGCGCCACCGGCGCGAGCGTGCTCGTGCTGGGCGACACGGCGGAGGGTGCGGCGCGCGTTTGCCGGGAGGTGGAGGTGGTCGGCGAGGTCGGCCATCCGTATTCCATGCCGTACGAGCACTTCCCGATCCTCCACTGCAGGGGCTTGCGCGAGCCGATCGAGCAGCTCTGGCCGCGCCTGCGCCGCTGGAACTGACGGTCAGCCTCGGTGAGCGTCGTCCTCGGGGACGTGGACGACGGGCCGCGGCGGCTGGATGGGCGGATCGCCCGGATAGACCACTCGCTCGAGGAACAGCCCCGAGGGCGGCGCGGTGTGCCGCGCCGGCTCGAAGCCCGTCCTCGCGCCGGAGCGGGCGCCCGACAGGAGATCCTCGATTTCTCTCGGGTCGAGCCTTCCCGCGCCCGCCTCGACGAGAGTCCCGACGATCCGCCGCGCCATCTTCCAGAGAAAGTGCGAGGCGACGAGCCGGACGAGGACGAGGGCGCCCACGGTTTCGATGGCCGCCTCCTCGAGCACGACGATCGTGCTCGGCTGCTCGGACGGCCGTTCACAGAAGGACGCGAAGTCGTGCCGGCCCCGAAGTCGCCCCGCGGCCTCGCGCATGAGGTCCGCGTCGAGGGGCCTCTTCACCCACCAGACGAACCGCTTGGCGAGGGCCGTGCGCCGGCGGGAGACCTGATAGAGGTAGCATCGGGCGGTGGCGTCGTGGCGCGCGTGGAAGCGCTCGGCCGCCCGCTCGATGGCGAGCACGTGGATGTCCGGCGGGAGGCGATCGTTCGCCGCGCTCCGAAGGGCCTCCGGCTCCACCGGACTCCTGAGTCTCAGGTGGGCGACTTGGGCGAGGGCGTGCACGCCCGCGTCGGTGCGGCCCGAGCCCACCAGCTCGAGGACGTCGGCCCCGGCTTCGCCGAGGGCCCGCTTGAGCTCTCCGGCGACGGTCCGCGCGTTCCTCTGCTCCTGCCAGCCGCGGTAGCGCGTTCCCTCGTACTCGACGGTCAGCCGGAAGGTGGGCACAAGCGCTCCCACGCGCGCCCCCGATGCCCGAAGTCGAACGTCTCCGGGTGGAGGACCTCGGCGAGGATCTCGAGCGAGTCGGCGAGCCGCGGTCCCGGCCGGTTGAAGTAGGCCCTGCCGTCGGCGAGGACGACTCGTCCTTCGCGCGCGGCCCGGAGGCCGGCGAAGCCGGGAAGCCGCTCGAGCGCGCTCGATCCTGCGCGGACCTGCGCGAGGTCGAGCCCGCAGGGGGAGACGAAGAGGACGTCCGGATCGGCCGCGAGGACGCTCTGCCAGTCGAGGGCGGGGGAGTGGCGACCCGCCTCGCCGAAGAGGTTCTCCCCTCCGGCCATCTCGACGAGCTCGGGCATCCAGTTGCCGGCTGCCATGAGGGGCTCGAGCCACTCGATCACCGCGACCCGGGGGCGACGGCCGGGCTCGCGGGCTCTTGCCGCCACCGCTCCCATGCGCTCGCGCAGCCGCGCGACGAGCGCCTCGCCGCGCGCCCCGTCGCCCAGGGCCTCGGCCACGCGCTCCATGTCGGCGAGGGCGTCGGCGAGCGAGTCCGGCCGGAGCGAGAGGACGACCGGGGGCGACCCGAGCCAGCGCGAGAGGGCCTGCTCGACATCGCGGAGGCTGACCGCGCACACCTCGCACTGGTCCTGGGTGACGATCAGCTCGGGCTCGAGCCGCGCGAGCGCCTCGACGTCCACGCGATAGACGGACAGACCCTCCCTCGCGAGCGCCGTCACGTCCCGGTCCACCTCGGAGGCCGGCAGGCCCGGCCGGATCTTCGGCTCGGTGACCGCGGGGAGGGAGAGCACCCAGCCCGGGTGGTCGCACTCGTGCGACCGGCCGACGAGCCGATCGCCGAAGCCGAGCGCACAGACGGTCTCGGTGCTGCTGGCGAGGAGGGAGACGACGCGCTCGGGGCCGCTCGCAGCCGACATCCGCTACTTCTGCTTCCAGGTACCGTCGGCCATCTGGATCCACTCGCCCGGCTTCGCCCGGTCGCGCAGCGTCGCGGCGTAGGTCTCGCGGATGCGCGGCAGCTGCGAGAGGTCCACGCCCTTCGCAGCGGCGATCTCCCGGAAGAGCTCCTCCCGGTCCGCGTTCTCCGCCTTGACGAGCCGCTGCACCTCGGCTCTCGCCTTGAGGTCGGGCAGGCTCTCGAGCCTGCGGGGTTCGACGAGGCCGTCCTTGTTCTCGCCGATCACGCCCATGCCCTTGTAGCGGTCGAGCTCGGCGACGCGCTCTGCGCGCGAGGCGATGATGCGCCGGATCGCCGGGCTCGACACCTCCGGGGCCGCGACCTCGCTCTGCTGGGCCCGCGCCACGGTGACGCCGAGAAGGCCGTCGAGGAAGCTCCGGGGCTCCTGGTCGGGCTGCTCGGCGGGCTCGGACTCGCGGGTCTCGGGCGCGGGGTGGGCGGGTCTCGTGGCGGCCTGCCGCAGCACCTCCTCCTCGATCTGCCGCGACAGGTCGCGGATCGCCGCCTCCGGGAAATACACGTTGATCGTGAGGCAAGCGCAGAGGAGCGCGAGCCCCGGCGCCGCCGGGGCGAGCGTCCGGATCGGGGGCTTCATGGCGTTCTCCTTCTTCGTTCGGCCCATCGGGGGCTAGTCTAACGCGACCCGCACCTCCAGGTCCGCGCGACTCTCTGCCGGCGATCTTGCCATCCGCGCGGCGAGGGGCGTAGGGTTTGCGCGGCCCCGCGCTTCCGGAGGAGGTGTGACGATGGTCGGCCTGACGGTTCTCTGGTTCCCGATCCTCCTGTCGGCGCTGATCGTGTTCCTCGCGAGCTGGGTTCTCCACATGCTGCTCCCCATTCACCGCAAGGACTACGAGCGCCTGCCCAACGAGGACGAGCTGATGGAGGCGATGCGCAAGGCAGGGGTCCGGCCCGGCAACTACGCGGTTCCCTGCCCGCCGAGCCCGGCCGCGATGAGCTCGCCCGAGATGCTCGAGAAGTACGAGCGGGGGCCCGTCGGGCTGTTCAACGTGATCGCGAGCGGTCCCCCGCCGATGGGCAAGGCCCTGGCGCAGTGGTTCGTTTTCTGTCTCGTGGTCGGCGTGTTCGCCGCCTACGTCGCGGGCCGAACTCTCGCGGCCGGCACCGAGTACCTGCAGGTCTTCCGCGTGGCGGGGACGGCGGCCTTCGTTGCGTACGGGATGGGCGATCCCTTGGCGTCCATCTGGAAGGGCCAGAAGTGGAGCACGACCCTCAAGCACGTCACCGACGGGCTCGTGTACGCGCTGCTGACCGCGGGGACGTTCGGCTGGCTCTGGCCTGACTGACGTGCTGGCGGTCCGTCACCCCGTCACCCTGGCGAAAGCCAGGGTCCAGAGAGTCTCCTCCATCGCGGAGCGGACTGGATTCCGGCTTCCGCCGGAATGACGATGGCCCACCTTCTCCTTCACGGGGGTCGCGCGGCGCCCCGCTCCGTCCGGATCCTCCCGAAGTCGCGGCCGCGGAGCCGCTCGAGCATCGAGCGGAAGGAGCCCGCGCGCCCGGGATCGGCGTTGACGATGTCGATGGGGAACGGGAAGCCTCCCTCGAGGAAGAGTTCCCGGCCCCGGCGCCGGGCGAGGCCCCGGAGGTAGAACGCGTCGCTCTCGAGCTTCATCTCGACGCCGAGCTGCTTGTACGTGTAGCTGTCGAAGAGCTTGCGAAGCCCCCGGTCGAGCGCGCCCACAGGGCCGCCCGTGCCGAGGATCGCCAGGTTCTGGATCGCCTTCACGGCGATCCTCTGCGGGACGCCCCTGCGCGGAACGCTCTCGATCCGAGCGGCGAATCTCACCGGCGTGCCGCGGAACGTCTCGCAATCCTCGAGGTAGCCCCGGACGATCCCGGTCATCTCGCCGAACTCGAGGGCCCGCGTCACCTGGCCGAGGTCCACGTCCTCGAAGCTCGCCGAGAAGCGGAGCTTCGGGTACCTCGAGAGCAGGTCGCGGCCCGACACCCCGTGCACCCGGATCGTCCCGCCGAAGGCCGCGATGTCGCCCCCGCCTTCCGCCTCGAGCCGCCCGGCCGCGATCCGGACGGAAGGAAATCGCCCCTCGAGCTTCCCTTCGAGCTTCGGAAGCCCCAGCAGCTCCGAGATCGCCTCGAGGTTCAGCGCCTCGAGGCCGACGGCCGACTCGATCCGCGGCCCGGTGCGGAGCAGGCCCGCGAGTTTCAGCCGCTCGAGCCGAACCGTACCGCCGAGCAGGGGCACGGCGACAGGCTTCTCGATCTCGATCGCGTCCGCCTCGACGGCGAGCGGTGTCGAGACGGACCGGAGCCCGAGCCCGCCGACATCCGCGCGCTCGAACGCGATCGAGCCCGTGACGGTCGCTCCGCCAAGCGCGCCTTCCGTCCAGGAGAGAGCGATGGGAAGATCGAGGTCGAGTCCGGCGATCTCCGCCGGCAGCTCGGTCGCGCTGAGCGAGGCCTTCGCGACATTCAGGCGGCCGGAAACCGTCCCGCTCCCGCGGTCGAGGATCTCGCCCGCGAGCCGGACGGAAGCCGCCCCCGAGGCCTCGATCCGCCCTGTCGCGGGCAGCGATCCGCCGAGAGGCCCCCGGACGTAGCGCTCGACCGCGCTCCCGAGGTCGGGGACGTCCACCTCCAGCGTGAAGCGGGTGGGGGAGTCGCCCTCGCGGGCGACCGTCGCGCTCAAGGCGGGTCCGGCGGGAAGGCTCCACCGGGCCGCCCCGCGGACCCTCCGGGCGCCCGCGGCGCTCGAGGTGCCGGGTGTCGAGCTCTCGAGTCGCACCGCCAGGTCCGAGGAAAGCGCGGAGCCGTCAGCGTAGAGCGAGCCCCAGAGAAGCTGGAAGCCGCCCGCCCTTCCCTCCGCTTCGAGCGAAGCCTGCAGCGGCGAGAGCGATCCGCCGACAACGACCTCCCATCGGGTTTCGAGCCCCTCGACGACCCTGTCGCCCGCGGCCGAGGCGAGCCGGGTTCCCGAGGTGCTGGCGGTGCCTCGGGCCGAGAACCGCCCATCCTCGAGGAGTTCGGCGCGGAGGTCGGCGCGGGCCGTGCCGCCGACCTCGAACGCGGAACCGAGGTCTCCCGAGACGGGGCGCAAGGCCTCGCGGAGGCGGTCGAAGCCCGCCGTCTCGGCGGATCCGACGAAGGAGGCGAGCGGGTTGCCTCCGGGTTCGACCGATCCGGTTCCCGCGAGGGCCCCGATGCCGGGCAGCTCGAGCCTGACACGAGCGAGGTCGAGACGCCCCGATCGCGGATCGAGGTCGGCCTCGGCCGCCGCGCGTGCTTCGAGCGGCCCGAGCGGCGTCGGCCCGACGGTGCCGCTCGCCTCGACGTGGCGGAGAGCGATCGTCCCGCCCGAAGACGGCCAGCAGACTTCGGCTTCCGCGCGCGCGCCCGAGATCGCGACGGGCGAGCTGCCGCCTGCGGCGAGGCCCGCATCCGAGACCAGGATCCTGGCATCGAGCCGCGGCGTCCCGAGCGAGCCCGAGAGCCTCCCGGAGGCCGCGAGCCGCCCGTCCGCGGCGAGGCCTTCGCCGCCATCGAGGAGGCCGGCGTCGCGCGCGGCCGCGAGGACCGGGCCGAGAGCCGCCCCCGAG
Source organism: Acidobacteriota bacterium (assembly GCA_037446795.1). Classification (GTDB taxonomy): domain Bacteria; phylum Acidobacteriota; class Polarisedimenticolia; order Polarisedimenticolales; family JBBIHW01; genus JBBIHW01. The sequence continues at coordinate 7,764 of JBBIHW010000008.1, read as the reverse complement.
AGGCGAAAGCGGAGGTCGAGCCGGGGGTCCGAGACAGCCGGCCCGGCGGCTCCCTCGAACGCGACACGGCCGAGCCGGGCCGTCTCGATCCGGCCGCCCCCCTCGAAGCCCCGCCCCTCGACGAGGGCCCCCTCGATCGCTGCGCGCACCGGGAAAACGTGCGCGTCCACGTGGTCGGGGAGGTCGTTGGCCTGCCGGACGTCGAGAAAAAGGGTCGCCCGCAGCGGCGAGCGTCCGCTCTCCTCGGGAAGGATGCGGGCTTCCGCGCGCGCGGTGGCGCCCCGGGCCTCGAGCTTTCGTCCTTCGAGCGGCCAGCGGATCGAGTCGAGTTCGGCCGTGAGGTCGCCGCGGACGGCCCCCCGCTCGTCCCGCTCCAGCTCGATCCCGGCCGTACCCGCGAGCGAGGCTCCCGGGGGAAGCGCCCCCGAGACTCGCGCGAGCGCCCCGAGGCTCACGCCCGCGGCGCACGCGCGAGCACGCAGGATGGCGAGGCTCGACCGGTCGAGCTCGGCGTCGAGCGACAGATGCGAAGCGAAGGGGAGCCGCGCGAGGACCAGCAACCTCTGCCCCTCCTCCGACGGCCGCGCGCGCGCGTCGAGCGTCGCGCCGAGGAGGGTGACTGGTTCGCCTTCGTCGCGGAGAAGGCGGATCGCGCGTGCGCGCGCCGATGCCCGGAGATCCTCCGCTGCCCGGTGGAGGTCGAGGCGAAGCTCGAGCCCCTCGATCTCGCCCGCGAGCGAGGCCAGGAACCGCGCCAGACGGGAGCCGCCGCTTTCCCCGGCGCGCGTGCCGTAGAAGGCGGCCATCGGGGCGAGGGGGAGCCGGTCCGCGCGCGCCAGGATCGAGCCCGACAGGCGCCCGCCCGTGCGCCGCAGCTCCCCCGCGAGCTCGACCGTGGCGTTGCCCGCGGAGGAGCGGAGGACCGCGCGCACGCCCTCGAGCACGATTCGCCCCGCATCGAGCCCGATCGGCTCGGCCTGTGGTCTCTCTCCGCCGCGAGCGGCAACGAGGCGCAGCTCGGCGTCCGCGAGCCGCACGAGGTCCATCCGCCCGGCCGCGATCTCCCGCGGCGCCCCCTCGACGTGGATCTCCGCGGCGCGGAAGCTCTCGATCTCGGGCCGGCCCGCGATCGCGCGGACCTCCACGCCGTGCAGGGAGAAGCTGCGGGTCCCGAGAATCGAGAGGCTCCCGATTCGAACGTCCGCTCCGAGCTTCCTCGCGAGCCGCCGTTCGACGAAGCGCCTCGGCTCATCGTGGAGCCCCAGCACGAGGGCGGCGAGAAGGCCCGCGCCGGCCCCCACCCCGATCCCCGCTCGGAGCCATCTGCGCGAGCTGCCTGCCTGCGATCGCACGGTCTTGCGGTCCAGCCGTGACAAGGGCGGCCATTCTCCCTCTCATCGTTCGGCCGTGGCGAGCGCTCGTCCGCTCCACGGGGCGACCGCGGCGGTTTACCGGCGCCGGGGAACGAGAGGCTGGATTCCACCGGAGCCGCAAGCGCCCGGCACGGCCGACGGAGGAGCCCCCGAGCTCTGCGGGAGGGCGATCGGGTCGCCGGCTCTGCCGGAGCTTCTGTCAGGTCGGCCCGCCGCCATGCGGCGTGCGCCCGATCGGGTCGAGCGCCATTCTCACGAAACGGACGATCTGCGTGACGACCTCCTCGCCCTCGACGAGCTCCTCGTCGTTGTGGTCCGCTCCGGGGACGATCAGCAGTCGCTTCGGCTCCGGGGCGGCCTCGAACAGCTTCCTGCTGAGCGCGGGCGGCACGATCCGGTCCCGCTCCCCGGCGACGACGAGCAGCGGGCACGGCAGCGCCCGCGCGAGGTCGAGGCAGTCGAACCGGTCGGCGAGCAACGGGCCCACGGGAAGGAACGGGTAGTGGCGGTGGCCGACGTCCACGAGGGACGGGAAGGGCGACCGCAGGACGAGCGCCGCGGGCGGCCGCTGCGCGGCGAGGGCGACGGCGACGGCGCAGCCGAGCGACTCGCCGAAGTAGACGATGCGGTTCGGGTCCACGCCCTTTCGTTCGTCGAGCCAGCGCCGCGCCGCGCGCGCGTCCTCGAAGAGGCCGGCCTCGCTCGGCCTGCCGGCGTTTCCGCCGTAGCCGCGGTAGTCGAAGAGCAGCACCGAGAAGCCCGCGCGCGAGAGGGAGCGGGCGAGCCCCGACCGGAAGGAGCGGTCGCCGGCGTTCCCGTTGAAGACGATCACCGCGGCCCCGCTCGCACGCTCCTCCCCGGGGAGGAACCATGCGCCCAGCTCGAGCCCATCGGCCGTGCGGAGGACGGCCTCCTCGGCTCCGCCGAGGACGGTCTCGACCGGCGGGACCTGCCCGGGGATCGGCTGGTAGATGAGGCGGCGCTGGAAGGCCCAGGCGAACAGCACGACGAGCGCCCAGCCGGCCGCGAGCGCCGCGAGCAGCCGCAGGAGCGAGTCGCCGTTCACCGGGACAGCGGGCTCGTCTTTCCTCCCGGCGCGGGTCCGCCTCCGGGCGGGGGTGACTCGCCCTCCGCCATGAACGGGTAGGCGAAGTGCGTCGGCGGGACGAAGGTCTCCTTGATCGCCCTCGGGCTCGTCCACCGCAGGAGGTTCAGGACGCTTCCCGCCTTGTCGTTCGTGCCCGAGGCGCGCCCGCCGCCGAAGGGCTGCTGCCCGACGACCGCGCCCGTGGGCTTGTCGTTGACGTAGAAGTTGCCCGCCGCGTGGGTCAGGGCCTCGCTCATGCGGGCGATCGCCCGGCGGTCGCGGGCGAAGATGGCTCCCGTGAGCGCGTAGGGCGAGCCCTCGTCGCACAGGCGGAGCGTCCGGTCGAGGTCTTTTTCCTCGTACACGTACACGGTGAGCACGGGCCCGAAGATCTCCTCGCGCATGAGCTTCAGCTCGTGGGAGCGGGCGAGGACCACCGTGGGCTCGACGAAGTACCCCTTCCCGTCGTCGGCGCGCCCGCCGGCGAGGATCTCGGCGTCGGAGGAAGCGCGGGCGAAGTCGAGGTAGCCCTTGATCGTCTGGAAGGCCGCGCGGTCAATGACCGCTCCCATGAAGTTGGTGAAGTCCCGCACGTCGCCCATGCGGATCTCGGCGATCCGGCCCAGCAGCTCCGCCCTCACGTTCGGCCAGATGGAGGAGGGGATGTAGGCGCGGGAGGCGGCCGAGCACTTCTGCCCCTGGTACTCGTAAGCGCCGCGCACGAGGGCGGTGACGAGGGCGGGGATGTCCGCCGACGCGTGGGCGAAAACGAAGTCCTTGCCGCCGGTCTCGCCGACGATCCTCGGATAGCCGCGGTAGTGGCGGATGTTGCGGCCGACGGTCTCCCACATGGACTGGAAGGTGGCCGTGGAACCGGTGAAGTGGATCCCGGCGAGGTGCGGGCTCGCGAGCGCAGGGTCTCCCACCTCGGCCCCCGACCCCGGGACCATGTTGATCACCCCCGGGGGGAGCCCGGCCTCCTCGAGCAGCTCCATGATGAAGTGCGCGGCGTAGATCGCCGTCGAGGCCGGCTTCCAGACGACCGTGTTCCCCATGAGGGCGGGCGCGGTCGGGAGGTTGCCGGCGATGCTCGTGAAGTTGAACGGGGTCACAGCGAAGACGAATCCCTCGAGCGAGCGGTACTCCATCCGGTTCCAGGTGCCGGCCGCCGACAGCGGCTGTTCCCGGTAGATCGCTTCCACGTAGGCGACGTTGAAGCGGAAGAAGTCGATGAGCTCGCAGGCCGCGTCGATCTCGGCCTGGTGAACGGTCTTGGACTGCCCGAGCATCGTCGCGGCGTTCAGGACCGGGCGGTAGGGACCCGCCAGCAGCTCCGCCGCGCGGAGGAAGACGGCCGCCCGCTCCTGCCAGGGCATCCTCGACCAGCCGGAGTGCGCCTCGAGCGCGGCGTCAATGGCCGCCTGCACCTCGCGCGCGCCCGCCTTGTGCCAGGTGGCGAGCACGTGGCCGTGGTCGTGCGGCATGACGGCCTTCGCCAGGTTGCCCGTGGTCACCCGGCGGCCTCCGATGCGCGGGGTGATCTCGATCCGCTCGCCCGCCATCCGGTCGAGCGCCGAGCGGATCGCCCTCCTCTCGGGCGTGCCGGGCGCGTACGAGAGCACGGGCTCGTTGCGGGGAGCGGGCGCCGTGAAGATCCCGTTGGCGGACATCTCGAACCTCCTCGGTCTCGTCCGGCCGGGCCGTGGGCGGAGCGAGGGGGATTCTACCGCCCGGAAGCGGAGCAGGGCGAGGAGGTCAGTCGGCCGCGCCGAGAGCCGTCGAGACCTGCTCGGAGTGCGCGCGCGTCTTCTCCCGGGCCTCGCTCACGCTGGGCCGAAGCGGGGGCGGCGGGGGAGCGCCTCGGTCCGTCCCGCCGTCGTCCTGGAGCACGGTCTCCCCTGCGAAGGCGGGTTCGCGCGCCTCGCGCGAGGCCCGCTGCACCCCCTCGAAGGACTTCAGCGCGAGGTAGACCACGGTCGCGCACGCCAGGATCAGAATGACGAATCCGAAACCCGACACGCCGCGGCGCATGCGGGCAATCTAGGATCCGGGAGGGCGCGGGGCAACCTGCGGCGGCTTCACGGGCGCGGCCTGGAAGGAGCGGACCTCTGTCTTCGGCTCGAGCCGAGGCAGCGTCTCCGGCATCTCCGCGAGGCTCCAGGCGAGCACGCCGAGCGCGGCGACGTTCAAGGCCAGCTCCTTCGGGTCCACCTTGTCCAGCGTGTCGGCGATCGTGTGGTGGTAGTCGAAGTAGCGCGTCCCGTCCTGCCGCACCGAGAGGAGGGGGACACGCGCCTCGGCGAGCGGCCCGATGTCGGCGCCCCCGCCGCCGGCCTTCACCTCGCCCGCGCCGAGAACCTCGAGCCTCGACGCGACCCTCCGGACGATCTCGACACCCCCCTCGCCCGCGCTCACGCCGAAGCCGAGCGGCCGCGCGGCACCGCCGTCGCACTCGATCGCCGCCACGTGCCGGTCGAGCTCGCTGCGGTGCGCCTCGGCGTAGGCGCGGCCTCCCCGGAGGCCGTTCTCCTCGTTGGTGAAGAGGACGGCACGGATCGTCCGCCGCGGCGCGAGCCCGAGGGCGCGGACGAGCCGCATCGTCTCCATCACCATCGCCACCCCCGCGCCGTCGTCCAGGGCGCCCGTTCCGACGTCCCAGGAGTCGAGGTGGGCTCCGATGAGGACGATCTCCTCGGGCTTCTCGCGGCCGCGGATCTCGGCGAGGACGTTGGCCGACTCGGCGTCGGGAAGCGTGCGGCAGCCGAGCACGTAGCTGACCCGCACGGCCTCGCCGGCGGCGAGCAGACGGTGGATCAGCTCCGCGTCCTCGGCGGAGACGGCGGCTGCCGGGATGCGGGGCGCCCCTTCCTCGTAGGCCATGCCCCCGGTGTGCGGGAGGCGGTAGCTCGCGGTGCCCAGCGAGCGGATGAGCATGCCCACCGCCCCCTGCTTCGCGGCCTCGGAGGCCCCCCGGTACCGGAGACCTGCGGCCGACCCGTACCCTCGCTCCTCCCCTCCGTTGGGGACGATCGGCCGGTTGAAGAGGACGATCTTCCCCCGAGCCCGATCGCCGAGCGCGCGCAGTTCCTCGAAGCCCGTGACCTCGACCACCTCGGCCGTGACTCCTTCGAGTGGCGTCGGCTCGCTCATGCCGAGCGCCGTCAGGACCAGAGGGTGCTCGACCGGGGAGACGATGCGGCCCGTCTCGACGCCGCGCACCCAGTGGGGGACCATCACCTTCTCCGTCCAGACGCGGTCGAGTCCGTAGCCCCGGAGCTGCTCCGCGGTCCAGGCCACCGCCCGCTCGAGGTTGGCCGAGCCGCTGAGGCGCGGGCCGATCCGGTCCGTCAGGTGGGCGAGGGTCTCGTAGGCGTGGCTCGAGGAGATGGCCGCGCCGAGGATCCGGTCCGCTCCATCCTCCGCGGTTCCGATCCCGGGAGCGGAGCCCGAGCCCGCGACGACCGCGAGGCAGCCAACGAGGACCGCGGCCCGCTGTCTTCTTCTCGCCCGCACGGGCGTGCATTATCCTCGATTCGGGAAGGAGGCGCCGGCCCCGGCCCGGCCGGCGCCGGCAGGAGGAGCCGCCATGCCCACCTACGTCCTCATGACCACCCTCTCGCCCGAGGTCACGCGCAACATGCGCAACCGCGAGGAGATCGGCCGGCACTGGAAGCAGCGGGTCGCCCACCAGGTGCCCGAGGTCCGCTGGATCGCCCAGTACGCCCTGCTCGGCCCCTACGACTTCCTCGACATCTACGAGGCGCCGAACGAGGAGGCGGCGGCGAAGGTGTCCATGATCTCGCTGGCGATGGGGGCCCTGCGGGCCGAGTCCTGGACCGCGATCCCGTACTCGCGCTTCGTCGAGCTGGCGAAGGAGATCTGACGGCGGGCGACGCCGACCGCCGGGGAGGAAAGCGAATGCACAGGGTTCTCGGACGCTATTCGGGGGAGATCTACGCGCTCGCGCGGATCGTCGTCGGGTTCCTGTTCTCGTGCCACGGGGTGAGCAAGCTGTTCGGGATGTTCGGACGCGAGCCGCAGGCCTTCGGCACCCTGGTCTGGTTCGGGGGGGTGATCGAGCTGTTCGGTGGGTTGCTCGTCCTCGTCGGGCTGTGGGCGAGCTGGGCCGCCTTCCTCGCGAGCGGGATGATGGCGGTCGCCTACTTCATGGCCCACCAGCCGCGAGGGCCGCTCCCGATCCAGAACGAGGGGGAGCTCGCGGCGGTCTACTCGTGGGTCTTCCTCTACTTCGCGAGTCGGGGCGCGGGCAAGTGGAGCCTCGCCCAGGCGATCGGGAGGGAGGAACTGAGCTGAGCCCGCCGCAGCTGCGCCCGAAGCGCCGGGTGGCCGCGTGAGAGTCCGCCCCTTTCGCGGCGCGAGGCCGCGGTCCGACCTGGCGTCGAGGATCCCGAGCATCCCCT
>JBBIHW010000008.1:0-866 GCA_037446795.1 Acidobacteriota bacterium | reverse complement strand
GAGGCGCGCGAGCTCGCCCGAGGGGACCCGTACACCTTCCTCCACGTCGAGAGGGCGGAGGCGGACCTCGACCCCGGGATCCCGCCCGACGACGACCGCGTCTACGCGCGAGCCGGCGAGAACCTTCGCGCCATGCTCGACCGCGGCTGGCTCGGGCGCGACGGCGCGCCCGCCTTCTACGTCTACCGGCTCGAGCACGACAGAGGCCGCCAGACCGGTTTCGTGGGACTCGTCTCGGTCCAGGACGTCCTCGAGGGGGCCATCCGGCCCCACGAGCAGACGCGGCCCGAGAAGGTGTCCGACCGCCTGCGACACGCGCGGGCGATCGGTGCTCACGCGGGGCCGGTCCTGCTCGCCCACCGCGGTCACGCGGGCCTCGAGGAGCTGGCCGCCGCCGTCGCGCGCGAGGCGCCCGCGGCCGACTTCGAGGCCGCCGACGGCGTCCGCCACACGCTGTGGGTCGTCAGCGATTCCGAGCGGTGCCGGCTCGTCGGAGCCATGTTCTCCGAGGTCTCCCGCGAGTACATCGCCGACGGGCACCATCGGGCCGCGGCCTACGTGGCGCTCTCGAAGGAGCGCGCCGGGAGCGAGTCGTGGGCGTCCTTCCTGGCCGCCCACTTCCCCGCGCGCGAGCTCTCGATCCTGGAATACAACCGCCTCGTGCGCGACCTCGGAGGTGTCGGCCTCCCCGAGCTGCTCGACCGGATCGCGCGGGCCGGATTCGACGTCGAGCCGCTCGACGCTGCCGAGCGGCCGGCGCGGCCGGGGACCTACTCGATGCTCGTCGCGGGCCGTTGGTACCGGCTCGCCGCCCGGCGCGAGATCGTCCCCGAGGATCTCCTGCGCCGGCTCGACGTGTCGGTGCT
>JBBIHW010000007.1:0-27897 GCA_037446795.1 Acidobacteriota bacterium | reverse complement strand
AGCCATCCGGTCTACTGGGAGAGAGGGACTGGCGGGCGCTGGTGGCGCCGCCGCGCCGTCGCCGGTCGCCACGGCGTCGCCGGACGCCTCGCTGTTCGTGACCGACGTGGATCTGTTCACGCCCGCGACCGAATCGGTGCTCCTCGAGCTCGACCCCGCGCGCCGGGCCGCGCTGCTGTCCGTCCGGCGGCTGCGGGAGGCCTTCTACCGGCGCAAGGCGGACCCGCCGCGGCAGCGCGCTCGTCTCGTGAAGCAGATGCTCTACGCGATCGGCCGGCTGCAGGGCCTGCCCGAGTGCACCGACTCCGGCTGCGCGCTCTCGGCCACGCTCGCCCTCGTGGACCTGGACCGCAAGGCGGAGAGGTACTGCGCCGCCTGCTGGCGGCGCCTGTCGGCGGGGGTGCTGCGCCTTTGAGCCCCGGTACCGGAGGCGGGCGTCCCGGGCGGAGGTCAGCGGCGGCGCAGGGGTCTCGAGCGCCGCCTTGTTCGCTTGGGCCGGCCCTTGGCGGCCGTCGTCGCGTCCGGAAACTGCACGCCGATGCACAGGATCTCGCCGGCGTAGCGGTCGGCGAGCCGGCCGAGGAAGGCGCTGAAGAGGCGCCACTCGCTGCCGGGCTTTCGTGGGCTGATCACCTCGCACGCGATGATGCCGCCCCGCCGCGACCAGTTCATCCATCCCGGGTAGGACGGGTTCGTGTGCCGGACCCGCCTTCCGCGCCGCTCCGCGCGGAACGTGCGGAGCGTTCCCCTGCGCAGCGCTTCAAGGAGGGACCTGTAGAGGTCCCCGCCCGAGCGTTCGACGATCTGGAATCGGATCATGCGTGGGTCCTCCCGGGGCCTTTCTTGCACCGACTCCGCGCCGGCGGAGCGCGGGGCCATGCAGAGCCTACCACCAGCCGATCGCGGGGTTCGGCCCCGGACCGAGGGGCGGCGGCGGTGCGGCGCAGCCAGCCGGCCCCCGCTCGCGGCCCGCGGCCGACAGGAGCCGGAATCGTCTCGGCTTCGTGGGGCGCTGCCGGGACCTGCGCGAACCGGGGTCAACGCCCGTGTCGGGGGATCTCCCGCGCGGCGCCGAGGAGGCGGACACGTCCGAGATCGCGGCGCTCCTCCCCGCCAGTTCGTCCCGGGGCCTCGCGACGGTGGGCGAAGGTTTCCTCGCGCGGCACGGTGCCGTCGCTAGACCCACTCCCGCGGAACGAGGAACGCCTCTGCGAGGCGGGCCTCCGGGGAGCCCGGCTCGGGCGACCATCCGTACCGCCACCTCACCACGGGCGGCATGGACACGAGGATGGATTCGGCGCGGCCTCCGCTCTCGAGGCCGAACCGCGTCCCGCGATCGTAGACCAGGTTGAACTCCACGTAGCGGCCTCGCCGGTAGAGCTGGAACTCGCGCTCGCGTTCGCCGTAGGGGGTCGCCTTCCGCCGCCGCACGATGGGCAGGTACGCCTCCAGGAAGCGGTCGCCGACGCTCCGGGCGAACTGGAAGCAGCGCTCGAAGCCCCACTCGCACAGATCGTCGAAGAAAAGGCCCCCGATCCCCCGGCACTCCCCGCGGTGCCGGATGAAGAAGTACTCGTCGCACCAGCGCTTGAAGCGAGGGTAGACGTCCCGCCCGAACGGCTCGCACGCCTCCCGCGCCGCCCGGTGCCAGTGCACGGCGTCCTCCTCGAAACCGTAGACGGGGGTCAGATCGAACCCGCCCCCGAACCACCAGGCCTCCCCCTCCTCCTCGGCGCCCGTCACGAAAAAACGCAGGTTCGCATGGGACGTCGGGACGTACGGGTTCAGCGGGTGGATCACGACCGACAGACCGATCGCCTCGAAGCGGCTGCCGGCGAGGCCCGGCCGCTGCGCGAGCGCCGAAGGCGGCAGCCTCGCGCCGCGGACGTGGGAGAAGTTGATGGCGGCCTGCTCGAACAGGTCACCTCCCGCCAGCACGCGCGTGATCCCGCCGCCGGTCCGGCCGCGGTCCCACCGGTCCTCGCCGAACCGGCCGCGCCCGTCCTCCCGCTCCAGCGAATCCACGATCCGGCCCTGGAGCCCGAGGAGGTAGTCCCGCACGCGCCCGACATCGCCCGGTTCCATCGCTCGCCTCCACCCTCGGCCGCGGAGTCTACCGCGCGCGAGGCGGTTGCATGCCCGAGGCCCCTGCTTCTAGTCTGGCATCGCGCGGGAGGGAAGGCTCGCGATGCTCGAGGCGGTGATCTTCGACGTGGACGGGGTGCTGGCGGACTCCTATCGGGCTCACTTCGAGAGCTGGCGCCTGCTGGCGCGCGAGCTCGGTTTCGAGCTCTCCGAGGCCGCCTTCGCCGAGACCTTCGGCCGGACCAGCCGCGACATCATCCGCCTCTTCCGCAGGGGAGAAAACCCGGACGAGGCCGAGCTCCGGAGGCTCGACGACCGCAAGGAGGCCCTCTATCGGGAGCTCGTGGCCGAGCGGTTCCCGGCGATGGACGGCGCGCGCGAGCTCGTGGACTCTCTCGCGAGGGAGGGGATCCGCATCGCCGTGGGCTCTTCCGGTCCCCCGGAAAACGTGGAGCTGGCGCTCGACCGGCTCGGGATCCGCCCGGCGGTCCGCGCGGTCGTCACGGGCCGGGACGTCACCCGCGGAAAGCCCGATCCCGAGGTGTTCCTGCGGGCCGCGCAGCGGCTGGGCGCGCCCCCGTCCCGGTGCGCCGTCATCGAGGACGCCCGAGCCGGGATCGAGGCGGCGAAGGCCGCGGGCATGGTCGCGGTGGCGCTGGTGTCCACCGGGCGAACCTCGCGCGAGTTCGCGGACAGCGGCGCCGATCTCGTCGTCGCGTCGCTGCGCGAGCTGGACCCGGCTCGCCTCCGCTCCCTCGCTGCCCGGTCCGGGACGGCCGCGCCGCCGATTCAGAGACCGAGGAGCCCGCGCTGCCCGTAGTAGAAGGCACCGGCCAGCGCCCCGGTCATGAGCGTGGCGAGGGTCGAGGCGACGAGCGCCTTGAGGCCGAGCGACGCGAGGTCGGCCCGGCGGCCGGGTGCCAGGGCCGCCGTCCCCCCGACGAAGATCCCCGTGGAGGCCACGTGCGCGAATCCGCACAGCGCGTAGGAGAGGACGAGCAGCCCCCGGTCGCTCAGCTCCCGCGCCGCGGCGAGAGAGGCGAGCCTCTGGTAGGCGACGACCTCGGTCAGGATCGCCCGCTCGCCGAGGAGCCGTGCCGCCCGCGGCACCTCCGAGGGATCGAGCCCCAGGAGGAAGGCCAGCGGCGCGAACAGCCAGCCGAGGACGCGGCTCGAGTCGAGCGGGCCGCCGAGGGCACCGGCGAACGGCGCGCTCAGGCGGCCGAGCGCGACGTCCGCGAGCGCCACGACGCCGAGCACGGCGATCAGGAGCGTGGCGATCCCGGCCGATAGCTTCAGCCCGTCCCAGGATCCGGCGGCGAGCGCCGCCATCGGGCCGGCCTCGCGGCCTCGCTCCGCGATCGGCGGGACGCGGCCGAGCGTCTCCGGGACGTCCGTCTCGGGAAGCAGCAGCTTCGAGGCGAGCGCGGCGCAGGGGATCGAGAGGACGGAGGCCGAGATCAGGTGCCCTGCGATCTGGGGGAACACGTCCTTGAGGAAGCCCACGTAGATGGCGAGGGTCGTCGAGGCCACCGTGCTCATCCCGCACGTGAGGAGCGTGAGGAGCTCGGAGCGGGTCATCCTCTCGAGATACGGGCGCACGGTCATCGTGGACTCGACCCCGACGAAGACGTTCGAGGCGCCGACCAGGGACTCCGCTCCCGACAGGCGGAGCGTCCCGTGGAAGACCCGCGCGAACGACAGCACGACCGGCTGCATCAGGCGGAGGTGATAGAGGAGCGCCATCAGCGCCGCGAAGAAGATCACCGCCGGCAGCACCTGTGCGGCGAGAACGAAGCCGATGGAGCGCTCCCCGGTGGGGGAGACCTCGCCGGGGCCGAGGGCGAGGGGCCCGAAGAGGAACCTCGCCCCCGCCGTCCCGGCGGAGAGCACCTCGAGGACCGCGTCGTTCAGGACCACGAGGGCCGCTCGCATGGGCGGGAACCAGAAGACGACCGCACCGAGCGAGAGCACGAGAGCGGAGGACCCGAGCACGGTCCTCCACGGAACGGGCCTCCGGAAGCCCCCCGCCGCCCATGCGACGAGGCCGTAGGCCGCGAATCCGGCCAGCGAGACGAGGTTGAGCCAGCTCATCGGGGGGCATTATCGGGCAGCCGGCCATCGGACCGGCCACCCGTTCGCAGCGTCCGGCACGGGCCGCCGGGCACGCGCACCCCCTCCCGACCTTGGGCTATCCTTGGCGGCCGTGCAGCTGAAGACCACGTGCAACCGCGACTGCCCGGACGCTTGCGGCATCGTGGCCACGGTCGAGCGGGGCCGCATCGTCCGGATCCAGGGAGACCCGGGCCATCCGGTCACCCGCGGCTTTCTGTGCTATCGGACCAGCCGCTTCCTCGAGCGCCAGTACGACCCGCGGCGGACCACCTCGCCCCTCCTGCGCGACGGGTCCGGCTTCCGGCAGATCGGCTGGGAGCATGCTCTGGATCTCGTCGCCGAGAGGATGCAGCGCATCCGGAACGAGAGCGGACCGGCCGCGATCCTCCACTATCGCAGCGGGGGCTCGCTCGGGATCCTCAAGGTCGTCACGGACTTTTTGTTCGAGCGATTCGGCCCGGTCACGGTCAAGTCCGGGGACATCTGCTCGGGGGCAGGGGAAGCGGCCCAGGAGGCCGACTTCGGGGTGAGCGACAGCAACGACCTGTTCGACCTGGACAACAGCCGCACGATCGTGCTCTGGGGGAAGAACCCCCACGTGAGCAGCGTTCACGTCCTCCCGCTGCTGCACGCCGCGCGGGCCCGCGGGGCGCGTCTCGTCCTGGTGGATCCGGTCCGCCACCGGGGCGCCGACCTGTGCCATCTCTATCTGCAGCCGCGGCCCGGAGGAGACATCGCGCTGGCGCTCGGGGTGGCCCGCATCCTCTTCGAGCGCGGGCTCGCCGACCCGAGCGCAGCGGAGATCTGCGACCACCTCGACGCCTTCCGCGCGCTGGTGTTCCGGCGTGCGATCGGCGAGTATGCCGCCCTCTGCGACGTCTCGCCGGCCGAGATCGAGGCGCTCGCGGACGCCTACGGACGAGGGCCTTCGGCGATCCTCGTCGGCTGGGGGATGCAGCGCCGCTCGAAGGGGTCGTCCACGATCCGCGTGCTGGACGCCCTGGCAGCCATCTCGGGGAACCTGGGGGTGCCGGGCGGGGGCGTGTCGTTCTACTTCCGGCGGCGCGGCGCCTTCGACCTCCGGTTCGTGCGCGGCCTCGAGGCGGCTCCGCGCTCGATCCCCGAGCCTCTGCTCGGCCGCGGCATCCTCGAGGCCGAGGATCCTCCGATCCGCATGGTGTGGGTGACGGCGGGCAATCCCGTGGCGATGCTTCCCGACTCGCGCACCGTGGCGCGCGCCCTCGAGACCAGAGAGCTCACGGTCGTCGTGGACTCCTTCCTGACCGACACGGCGCGCGCCGCCCACCTCGTTCTTCCGACGACGACGATGCTCGAGGAGGACGACCTGCTCGGCGCGTACGGCCATCACTGGCTGGCCGAGGCGCGCCCGGTCGCCGAGCGTCCCGACGGGGTGAAGAGCGACCTCGAGATCGCGCAGGAGCTGGCGGGCCGGCTCGGCCTCGCGGCGGACCTCGCCGGGGACGCCGAACTCTGGAAGAGGAGGATCCTCCGGCGCGTCGAGCCGCTCGGCGTCTCGCTGGAGGCTCTCCGCCAGGGCGCCGTCCGCAACCCCCTGGCGCCGCAGGTCCTCTTCCGGGACCGGCGGTTCCCGACGCCCACCGGGCGCGTCAACCTGATCCGCGACGTGGATCCCGAGCCGCCGCGGCCCACCGCGCAGCGGCCGCTGCTCCTCATGGCCCTCTCCAGCGAGAAGGCCCAGTCTTCCCAGTGGCCGCCGAGGATGCAGGAGGGCCCGGCGGACCTCACCGTCCACCCGGAGGCGGCTCCCGGCTTCCGCGACGGGGACCTGGCGGCTGTCGAGTCGGAGATGGGGGCGATGACCGTGCGCCTGAGGTTCGATCCGCGCCAGCGGCGCGACGTGGCCCTCATGGCGAAGGGAGGATGGCTGCACCGCGGCCGTTGCGCGAACGCCCTCGTCCCGGCCACCCTCACGGACGCGGGGGGCGGGGCCGCCTACTACGACACGCCCGTATGCCTGAGACCCGCTCCCAATGCGTAGCCGGCAACGACCGTCGCCTCCGCGCGCTCTCGGGATTCCGGCGGAGGCGGGGCGACCTGCAGACGGCTATCGGGAAAACGGCGCCAGGGAGTCCGCCACGAAGGCCACCGCCAGCCCCAGGCCGATGCCGAGCAGCGCCCCGAGGGCGAGGTTGACCCTCTTGCGCGGGAGGACCGGCTCGTAGGGAAGGACAGGCTCCTCGATGACGCTGATGCTGGCGATTTTCTCCTGGTTCATCTCTTCGGACAGGCGCGCCTCCTCGAGCCTGTGCAGGGTCGCCTGGTAGTTCTTCTCGGCGGCGTCGCGGTTGCGCTCGAGGTCCCGCAGCCTCTGCTGCAGCTGGGGGACGAGCCTGAGCTGGTCGTCCATCTCCTGGAGCTGCCGCTTCAGGCTCGCGCGGCGCGCGTCCTGGAAGCCGAGCTCCGCTTCGGCGGCCCTGATCTCGGACCGCAGCTCGGCGCGAGCGCCAGCCTCCGCCAGGGCGGCCTCCCGCTCCTTCAGGCGGTCCTGGACCAGCTTGATCTGTTCCCGGACAGAGGCGACGGCGCGGCTGTCCTCCCTGAAGCTGCCCAGCAGACGCTTCTCCTCGAGCTGGTGCCTCAGCAGCTCCTCCTTCAGCTGAGTGAGGACGGGGTCCCGCTCCATTTCGGCGATCGCCGAAGTCGTCGCTGCCTGCTGTCGCAGCAGCGAGAGCTTCTCGCGCAGCCCCGCGATCTGGTTCTCGGCATCCCTGAGGGAGGATTCCAGCTCCGAGCGCTCCCGGACGAAAGTCTCTCCGCCGTCCACGAACCTCTGGTTCTGCACCCGGAAGGTCCGGATGTCCTGTTCGGTCTTCTCCAGCTGCTCCCTGTACGACTGCACCTTGTCCTCGAGGAACCGGGCCGAGGTGGGATCCGCGAAGGCCCTCAAGTGCTCCTCCTTGAATACCTCGATCGTCCGCTGGAGCGCCTCGACGGCGAGTCGCGGGCTGGGATGCCGGAACGCAGCGCGAATGACGGCTGTCTCCGGCAAGACCTGGACGTGCAGGTTCTTCTGGAACCGCTTGAGGGCCGCGGGGAGCGGAGCCGGTGCTCCGCGAGCAGCGGACGCCAGGTCGGGGTACAGGTTCTCGACACCGACCGTCTTGACGACCCGCTCGCCGAGATTCTGGCTGAGGAAGATCTGCACGTCGGCGTTCAGGAGCGACTCGCGGTCGCGGCTGACGATGGCGGTCTGGTCGCCCACCTCCGGCCGGTACACGAGCTCGCGGCCGAACCTCACGAGCAGCTTCGCGCGGGACTCGTAGATGGGAGTCTGGTTGAAGGTGATCACGGCGACGGCGCCGAGCGTGACCGCGAAGACGCCGCCCACGAGCCACAAGCGCCTGTAGATGACCTCCAGCACCTCTCGCAGCGTGATCAGTTCGCCGACGGAAGCCCGCCCCCGGTGCCGCAAAGACCCCGATGCCTGCCCGGCAGAGGGCATCGGGCTCGGCCGTCCCGGCTTCGAGCCTTGCATCTCCATTCTGCGGGGGAGTATATTGGGCCGCGCTCGAAAGTCCAGTCGCACGTGTGCACCGACGAGCGACGGGGCGGGGGACTTCGGCGAGCTGAGCTCGCGCTCGCGACCTTGCAGGGGCGCCGGGGCCGAGGCGGACGGCGAAGGCGCGCAAGGAAGGGCTCGAACATGTCGAGAGGGGCAAGGGGAGCTGCGATCGGGATCGGCTTGTGGCTCGGACTGGCGGCTGTGGCCGCCGAGACGACGCCTTCGAGCCCGCCGGCCATGGTGGTCGAACCGGAGTATCGGATCCAGGCCGGTGACCAGTTGAGCATCAAATTCTTCTACAACAAGGAGCTGAACGAG
Source organism: Acidobacteriota bacterium (assembly GCA_037446795.1). Taxonomy (GTDB): domain Bacteria; phylum Acidobacteriota; class Polarisedimenticolia; order Polarisedimenticolales; family JBBIHW01; genus JBBIHW01. The sequence continues at coordinate 19,835 of JBBIHW010000007.1, read as the reverse complement.
GACGTCACGGTCCGTCCCGACGGCCGCATCTCCCTGCAGCTGATTCCCGAGGTCATGGCCGCAGGCCAGACGCCGTCGGGCCTCGCGGAAGCCCTGCGCGAGCTGTACTCCGCCGAGCTCGAACGTCCCGAGATCGCGGTCATTGTCCGCTCGTTCAGCGCCCACAGAGTCTACGTGGACGGCGAGGTGAATCGCCCCGGCGAGATCCCTCTGATCGGTCGGCTGACGGTTCTCCAAGCGATCGCCCGCGCCGGAGGCACCACGGACGACGCGCGGCTGAGAAGCGTGCTCCTGATCCGGCGCGACCCGGAGGGCTTGCCCAGGGTGTTCAACCTGAACGTGCGGAAGGCGAGGAAGCGGGCCATGGGGGATCCCGTCCTGATGCCGTTCGACATCGTCTACGTGCCGAGGACCGTCATCGCCAACGTCAACTCCTGGGTGGACCATTACATCCGGCGGAACATCCCGGTGTCGTTCGGATTCAGGCTCGACATTGACGGGGACTGACTCGACTCCGCTCGGTTCCGAGAGAGCCCGGGCTCGCGGCGTGCGAGCCGTCAGCGGACCGTCAGGTTGCAGGCCGAGTCGCGGAGGTACTTCGTGGCGACCTCGGCCATGCGGACGTTTTCCAGGACGGCCGTGCTCGGGCCGAAGGTGGGCTTCTTGACGTAGAGCGAAACGCCCACCTGCAGCCGCCTCAGGTCCGCGTTCCGGATCTCCGCGACCGAGCTGTCCTTGACGGCGATGCCCGTGTGGCAGTTCGTGGCCACGTGGTCGGTGACCGTCGCGTTCGTCTGCTCGCCGATGCTCAGGCTCTTGTCCGCGCATCCCTCGATCACGTTTCCCGAGACGACGACGTCGGAGCCGCTGAAGTCCAGTCCGTCTCCGCCGCTGGCGACGACGTGGTTGCCGGCGATCGTGCCGGTACAGAAGTCGCAGTCCAGCGCGTCGCTGCGCGAGCCGACAAACGAGTTGCCCTCCAGGTGGACCCGGGCGTTCTTGAGGTTCACGCCGTCGTCCACGGGGCCGTTGCGGAGGAAGCGGGAGAACCGGATCGTGACGACTCCGTCGTGGACCGAGAACGGGGAGACGAACCGGGTGCGCTCGGTCGTCCCGCCCGTGCCGCCCTCCACGGTCGTGTGCTCGACCCGCACCGTGGAGGGACTCGTTCGCGTGCCCTGAACGAAGATCCCGCCCCAAGGCGAGTCCGCCCGCTCCCCGGCGATGTGGATGGGCGCGGACTCGGTGCCGACGCTCGAAAAGTTCCCCCGAACGACGAGCGCGGCCCCGTCCCCCATGGTCAGCCGCAGCCCCGGCTCGAAGACCACGTCGTGGGTGGACGGGATCTCGAAGACGCCTTCGAGCCTGACCGGGCCCGGACCGAAGACGACGCGGGTCGGCTCGACCACGACCCCTGGCACGTGGATCTCGGGCGGTGCCGGCGCGGCGGGCGGAGGCGGAGGTGCGGGGAGGGGTCCCGCGTGCGGCCGGAGGGTGACCTCGTCGTCGGTCAGCTGCGCTCCCGTGACGTGGTCTCGCGCCACGAGGCCGAGAAGGCGGGAGCCGCGCGGCACGGCCACGGCCAACGCGACCCGGCCCGGCGCCCTCTCCCACAAGCCGTCCACGACGACCGGTTCCGGCAGCTCCCGGCGGATCCTCCCGCCGGCGGTCTCGAGGACGACCGCCTGCACGGCGACGAAGGACTTCCCGTGGTTGCGGACGTCCACGACCATGGAGCCGTCGGCGGACACGGCCCACTCGCCCCGAAGGTCGTGCCGGCCGAACAGGTCCAGCAGGACCTTCCGGTTGGTCCGCAGCGTGTCCTGGTACTCGCGGTGGTCCTGCACGTCGGGGGCGAAGCTGACGTGCCGGACGTCGTACTTCAGCGCGTCGGTCACCGCCGCGAACAGCTCGTCGGTCCGGGCGATCAACGGGTCCACCCGCTCGTTGAGCAGCCTCCACAGGCGCTCGTCGCGCATCCGGCGGAACTCGGGAACGCGCAGCAGCGACTCCGCCGGAGTGCCCGAGTAGTCCGGCTCTCCTTCGGGGCGCGCCAGGGGATCGAGGCGGAACGAGAGGTAGTCCCATGGAATCGGCTCGAACTTGCCTCGGGAAGGGTCCCAGAACAGCCGCAGGTTGTCCGGGGCCCATGCGTGGCGCGAGTGGAGCAGCGTGGTCATCGCCGTCGCCCAGGCCCACCAGTCGGTGTCGAAGTGGTCGCGGACGAACTCCCAGTCCGTGCAGTGCAGGGCGGGCTGGCCGCCCGGACGGGGGATGCATTCGAGGACCCGATCCATGGCGCGACGTCCCAGCTCGAAGTCGGGGTTCCCTGGGGCGGGCTTCCCGAACACCTCGCCGCTGCCCGAGAAGATGAACCCTTCGGACCGACGGTGCCGCGCAGGGATGCTCTCGCCGAACTGCTCGATCTCCTGGTACAGGCCCAGCACCTCCCCGTTGAGACGCACGATGACGAAGCGGCTGTCCCAGGTCATCATGCCGAGGCGCCGCGCCTCCCCGTTGACCGCCATGTCGCCCGTCAGCCGCTTGTCGTACGGCTCCGAGAGGTTGATCTCCCGCATGCGGCGGAAGTAGCGGTCGTTGGGGAACCGGATCCTCATCGAGGGCCGCGTCTTGAGATAGTGGTACGCGGTCGCGCCGCGCAGCCTGACCTGCACCGGCACCCACTGCCCGCCGTCGAGAAACCGCGCCGGGACCCGGTCCCGCTGGACGCCGTCCGCCCGCCCCCGCGCCAGCACCGTCTCGGCGGTTCGCTGGAGACGTTGCAGGTTCCCGCGGCTGATCTCGAGGTCGTAGACCGGGAGGCCGCTGTCGAGGAGCCGCTGGTCGAGCCAGGGCTTCGGCAGCTCGTAGAGCGTGTGAAGGGCGATGTGTCGGAGCGGCTGCACCGCCGTCGCCGAGCCGGCGCCGGCCTCCGCCAGCCGCTCCGCGCGATACCTCAGGTAGCGCTGGACGTACTCGCCCCCGAAGAACAGTGCGGGAACCGCCGCGAGCGCGAGCAGCGTGGGCAGCACGAACCGGAGGCTGGCCAGCGAGTGCCGGCGCCCGGTGAAGGTCCCGGCGAACAGGGTCTCGCCGCGATCAGAAGGGGGCATGCTGGTCGCTCTGGTAGAGCGCGACGTTCACCACGCCGTCCACGCCGCGCAGCCGCTTCTCGATCTCGCGGGGAGAGCTGTCGGAAGCGGGACGGACGATGTAGACGTTGGTTTCCTCGTTCTCGCCGAAATCCAGGATCCGGTTGATCAGTCGGTACTCGCGGAACGAGCGGCCGAGCTCGGTCTCGATCCGGTCCACCACACCGTCGCCCGCGCGATAGGTCACCCGCATCACGCTCTCCAGCTTCTGCTTCAGCCCGTAGTCGGTGGCGTACAGCACGAGCAGGAGCGCCGCGATGAACACCGTCAGGGAGATCGCGGCCATGTAGAACTCGGTCCCGCAGCCCATGCCCACGATCATCGCCGCGAACAGGTAGCCCAGATCCCGCGAGTCCTTGACCGGCGTCCGGAACCGGATGATGGAGAGCGCTCCGACCAGGCTGAACGCGCGGGCGATGTTGCTGCCGATGATCATCATCACGACGCTCGTCGCCACGGCCATGATGAACATGGTCGCCATGAAGGACTGCGAGTAGCTGATCCCGCGGTGCGTGTAGCGGTAGACTTGGGCCAGCACGAAGCACAGCAGGGCGGACACCGTCATGGCGAGAAAGACATCGGCCGCGGTGAAGAGCTCCGGCTGTCCGGGCTGGAAGAGCTTGTCGAGGAAGTAATGAACTTGTTCGGCCATGCGTAGACTCCTGCCGGGTCGAGGCTGGCCAGTCCCAGCTTCTCGACGGCGGTGACATACTTGGGGATCGAGGCGACCTGAAGCTCGGCCGCAAGGACGCCCTCGCGCAGCCAGGGCGGAAGTCCGTGGGTGGTCTTGACCTCGAGGATCGCCAGGGTGTCCGGCATCAGCCTGCGCGCGGGGTCGCGCATCGCGGCGCGGGTCAGCTTCTCGCCGGGGTGGAGGCCGATCAGGTTGGAGTCGAAGGTCACGCGGACGTCCCTCTCCACCGCACCCTCGAAGGCCTCGCGCTGGTAGTAGGTCTGAGCCGACGGGCGCAGCCGGAACCGCTCGTAGAGCACCTGGAAGGCCGGCTCGACGTCGGGATTGTCCGCGAGCCAGCTCCCGAGATCGAGATAGCGCGGATCGAAGTCGGGGATCCTGTAGCGATACTTCCGTACCAGCTCGTCGTCGCGGTGCTTGATCTCGAGGAAGGCCGTGGCCCCTCGCTTGAACTCCATGGCGTACATGCGCAGCCGCACCTTGTTGCGCAGGCCCAGGCCCTCGAGCTTCTCGCGGTAGAAGGCCAGGTCCGGAGAGTCGTAGTACTGGCTCAGGACCGGGGTCAGCGCGTTGCCGTCGGTGAACGGCGCCCGCACGAGGTACCGCCTCCAGCGCTCCAGGAGCAGCACCTTGACGTCCAGGTGCACCCCGAACTTGAGCTCCCTGCGGTGGGGTCGGATCACGAGCCCCTGACCCCGCCCAGATCGAGTCGCAGGTCTGCCACGGCCCTCTGGCGCTCGCCGATCGTTCGAAGGAGACGCTCGCGATGCGGGTCCACGGCCGCCTGCACCCGCAGCGCTGCTCGGAGGCGGGACGCGTATTGCTCGAACTCCGAGGCCAGGCGGCGCCGCTCCACCTCGTCGAACGGTGGCTCGCTCGGGGCCAGGTCTCTCCAAGCCCCGCGACTCCAATCGAGGTGGCGCTCGTCGCGGAAGGCGGGCGCGGGACTCCCGTTCACGGCGGCGTACAGCTCGGACAGGGACACCGGGAGGGGAAGCAGGGAGACCCTCGGCGGCTGGCCGCTCGACAGCACCAGCGTCGTGTCCGCAGTCGGCGCCCTGCGCGCGAGCCAGGCGAGCGGCGGGGGCGGCGGCTCGAGCTGCGGGAAGGTCGAGGAGGCGACGGCCTCGACGAACAGGTTGCGGGTGTCGGTGAAGCGAGTGGTGACCGCGGTGAGCTCGTCCCCGCGGACGGTCAGCACCTCGCGCAGCACCCCGCTGCCCCCGTCCTTCTTGCGCTTGTCGAAGGGCAGCCCGACCCACAGCCAGAGGCCCTGGTAGATCCGGTCGCTGTACAGCTCGACCCAGGACACCCACGGCAGGTCGAGCTCCGGGTGGCGGGCGCGCACGAAGTCGTACAGGAACGGGTACGCCCAGTCGCTCACGTCCGCGGCGGGGACCAGGAAAACGGTTCCTTCGCCGATGCGCTTCGACCGGAGCAGCCACGCCGTTTCCCCCGACCGCGTGCGGAACGATCGGCAGTCCCACTTCCGCCCCGGCTGCCCCCGGTCCTTTCGCCGCATGGTCGAGTCGCGCCGGTCCACGACGAAACAGCGGTCGCGACGCGTCTGGTCGAACACCAGGTATCTGGCGGGGAATCCCGGCTGCCCCAGGTCCAGGTTGGACAGTCGCTGGGAGCGTGATCGCTCGTGGGCGAGGGGGACGAGGACCAGGCACACGGCCAGCGCGACGCCAGCGGGCCACGACTTCTTGACGAGGGAGGTCATGCCCCGGCTTCCCATCGAGGCGGCCATCGCCGGTCGGAACCCACGGGCGGTCCGCCCCGGACGGGTCGAGCCGATCCGGCCATCGTCACGAATCCCACGCCGTGCGGGGAGTCGGCGTGCCCGGGCTCCATCCCGGGACGGAGCGGGGTTCGGGCGAAAGCTTCTCGGCTGCCTCCGCTGCCCAGCTCGCGGCCAGGAGCCCGAAGAACAGCCAGTTCCGTTTCGTGTGCACCATCGTGATCGTCGAGTTGGCCATCCCCAGCACCACCAGGACCGTGATCCAGAACCAGGCTTCCCAGCGCGGTTGCGCCCAGGCGTGCCCCAAGGACGAGGCCCAGATCAGCGCGTAGAGCGCCAGGCCCACGAGGCCCAGCTCGGTCAGCACCGATACGAACGAGTTGTGCGCCGACCGTCCGGACTCGACGGCCTGGGCGAACGCGCCGCCGCCGACTCCGAGCACGACGTTCTCCTGCCACAGCTCGAGGCCCTCTTTCCAGAACACGGTGCGGCGGTTCAGGTCGCCGTGTGCGATCTCCTCGTCGGCGGTCGCGACGCGCTCGAGCGATCGCTCGGGTACGAGCGACGGCAGGAGCACAACGACGAGCACCGCCGCTGTCGCGGCCAGCAATCGCGCGATCGGCCGGAGCCGCGCGAGCGTGAAGATCCCGAACAGGGACGCGGGCACCATGGCCAGCATCGCGAAGCGCGAGGCCGTGAGGGCGGTCGCGAAGGTTCCCAACGGCAGGTAGGCGAAGTTCACGATTCGCAGCAGGCGGCCGAGCGCGGTGGCGCGGGGGGACGAGGCCAGGTGCCAGGCGATCGGCATCGCCAGGACCAGCACCGTACCGGTGCCGTTGGCGGTGGCCGCGCCGACGGTATAGCGGACGGCGTCGTCGTCCTGGATGTAGCCCCGGATGTTCAGAAGCGCGGTCACGTAGGCGCCGAGCACGTAGGCCTGGAGGCCGGTGTGGACCGCTTCTCGCGTGGTGTAGAGATCCCAGAGGATCAGGATCAGCAGCGCCATCTGCAGGAGGCTGACGACGCGCTCGCTCGTGACCTCGGCGTCGAGAGTCCACAGGACGCTCGCCGCGTTCCAGACGACGAACACGAACACCAGAACGTGGAACGGCGCGAGCTTCCGCAGCCTGCCTGTCATCAGCACGGTCAGCAGCCACATCCCCCCGCTGAGGAGCCCCGCAGCGCGGCTCAGCCTGCCCAGACCGTCGATGCTCACCGCCATCTCCCACGGCACGGTCAGGATGAAGGCCAACGACAGCCAATAGGCCAAGCTGCGCACGTGGCTCTAATATACATGAGGCGGGCACGGGAGGCCGGGACTCGCAGGCTGCCGGGGGAGCGGGCTGGACCGGCTCCCCGCCGGCGGCGCGCACGCAGGAGCCCGGCGTCAAGTTCAGCGGCTGCCGCGACCGAGCAGGACCGTTCTGGCCGTGCTGGCCAGGATCGAGAGGTCGAGCCACAGCGAGAGGTTCTTGATGTAGTACAGGTCGTACTCGAGCTTCGCCAGCGACTCCTCCAGCGACGCGGCGTACGGCGCGCGGATCTGCGCCCATCCGGTCAGCCCCGGCCTCACGGCCAGCCGGTGCCTGTACATGGGGCAGAGCCGCTCCAGCTTCCGGGTGAACGCCTCGCGCTCGGGCCGCGGCCCGACGAGGCTCATCTCGCCGCGCAGGACGTTGAACAGCTGCGGCAGCTCGTCCAGCCGCGAGCGGCGGATGAACCGACCCACGCGCGTCGCTCGCCGGTCGTTCGCCTGCGCCCAGCGCGCCTCGCCCGGTGCCTCGGCGCCGTTCCGCATGGAACGGAACTTCAGCAGCGTGAAGGGCCGGCCGCGCCGTCCCACGCGCTCCTGCTTGAAGAGGATCGGACGCCCGGACTCGGCCCAGATCGCCGCCGCGACCAGCAACATGAACGGCGCGCCGACGACCAGGGCGAGGGAGGCCACCACCAGGTCCAGCACCCGCTTCGCGGCGAGCGTGTAGGCCGAGATCACGAAGCCGTCGGAGAAGACCAGCGACGACCTTCGGAGCGAGTCCAGGCGAATCCGCCCGGTGAGCTTCTCGAGGAACGCGGTGCCCTCCTGGACCGCCACGCCGTCGGTCTTGCAGTCGAGCAGACTGTCCATGTCGAGGCGGCCGCGGTTCTCGCCCTGGGCCACGACGATCTCCGAGACGCCGTGGGCGCGGGCCACGGCGGCGGCCTGGCTCGTCGTGCCGAGGACCCGCGGGTTGATCAGGCTCACCCCTTGCAGTTCCGCGTCGTCGTCGAGGAACCCCACGACGCGGTATCCGAGGTGGCGCCGGGTCAGGACGTGCTTGGCGATCTCGATCGCGCTCGCGTCACTGCCGACGATGAGCACGCGCTTGCAGAACAGCTCGCCGTCGCAGAGCACGGACAGCAGCGCCCTCCACTCCGCCACGAGCAACGCTGCGGCGATCACCGAGATCGCGTAGACCCCGCGGCCGATGGACAGGGCCGGACAGGCGTAGTAGACTACCCACAGGATGACGGTGGCGAGGCCGAAGGCCTTGGCGAGGCGCGCCCGCTGTCGCTTGCCGCCCCAGCACTCCTCGGAGTCGTAGAGGCCCTGCACGTAGAAGCTCAGCAGCAGTGCGGCCGCGAACGTGACCGCGGCGAGGCTCCACTCCCGAGGGACCCGGGCGGGGTCTCCCCAGAACCTCAGCGCGAAGGCGAGGCGGACCGAGGCGACGGCGAGCACCGCCTCCATCGCCAGGGTCAACGCCGTGGGCAAGGCCCAGTAGCGACTCAGAAACCGGAACACCCGTCTTCCCCGGCCGCCGAGACGCCGGTCGCGTTCGGAGCGCGCGCTGCCGGCCCCGGTCGGGGTGGGCGACGACCCCGTCCGGCCCGAAGGGGCTACGCGGTCCTTCGCGCCTCACGGGAGGCGGACGCCGAGGACCACGACAGCGATTCCCGCGGCCCTACGCTCTTCTGCGTCTCGCGGTGAACTCCTGACCCACCCCAATGCGCACTAATGATACCCTCACTCTGCGGGGAGGCCAGTGTTTTTTTGTCCTCCGCAGTGCAAAGAGCGACGGCGAAACCCCACATTGACTCGATGAGAGCAGACAACGGGAGGAAAATGCGCGAAATGCCGTGGAAGGCGCTCAGCTTACAATTCCGACAAGTTTAACTTCTTGTGTGTCTGCGACGGAGCTCGAGAAATCGGTCCCGGTGTTATTTGAAGTGCTGCGCGATCTCGTGCAGGGGGGCCCGGGCTGCCCAGCGCCTCACGCTGGATTCTTTCTGCGGGCTCCGGGCGCAAGGGCCGTCCCGCATGGGCTCCTGCCATCCTTCGCGATCGCGCCGGCTCGGCGGTCGGCTGTCCGGCACCCGACGAGGTCGGGCGGACCGCGAGACGCCCTGGTCGGCTCGAAGGGGGTGCCTGCGCACGAGGCCGCTCGGGACGGGGCGGTGGGCCGGGAGGGGCGGGAGTCCGCTCCTGATCGGCGCGCGAGAGGATCGCCACGGGGCCAGCCGACCGGCAGCGGGGTCGTGTGAACGCGGTCTCGAGAGGCGCCGGGGGGACCTCGGCCGGTCGTCCGCGGTCTACCTTTTGACGTCGGTGCGCTGGACGTTGCCGACCTGCGGAGGCGGCGCGCCGCCACCGGGAGGCGGAACGCTTCCGGCGAGCTCGTTCAGGTACTCCTCCACGTTCGTGTACCCATCCCCGTCGGCGTCCTGGGGACCGTCGGCGGCGCTGTTCGGGTCGAGCCCCCTGCTGACCTCCCAGTCATTGGGCATACCGTCATGGTCGGTGTCCCAGTCGGCCGGGCGCTCGGCATAGCCGTAGGATGGCCATCCCCCCACGTCGTTGGGGTGATCCGGGATGCATCCCGTGTTCGTCCTCACCTCGTTCGCGACGCGGGCGTCCACGGCGTCCCGGACGGGGACCGTGACCCCGGCTTCGGCGAGGACCCGCTCGTACGCGTCGGACGCGGACATGGTGGTGACCGGCGGCATGTCGTAGCGCTGGCCCACGAGGTACCTCTTGCTGCCATCGTCCACGATGCGATCCTGGGGCTGGCCGTCGTCGGTGCGGTTCCAGCCGATGTTCCCCTGGACGAACCCCGTCACGACGGGCGGGGCGCTCCCGCTGAAGTCGGCCTCGTAGTCCGGATGCGATGCGCCGTCCGGGATGCCGGAGTCCAGAATCTTGTCGTTGGCCCTCGGGTTGCACCGCTTCCGCTCCTTCACGGGGCCGCCCTTGTAAAAGTTCCCCACGAGGTTGTAGCGGATGGTGTCGCCCGTGTCCTTGTTGTCGAGCTGGGAGGGCGTCTGCAGGGTGTTGTAGAGGACGTTGTTCACCACGTCGAAGTCGCCGAGCGCCTGGATGCGCGGGGCCCGGTAGTCCACGTGGGCGATGAGATTGTGGTGGAGCGAGATCCGTGTCGAGTGGTCTCCGAACAGGACGCCGCGCGAGTGGGAAAACGACGGGTCGCTGAGCGTGTCGGGGTGGTTGGAGAACGCGAGGCCTTCGGAGAGAATGCTCCATTGGATCGTGATGTCGCTCGCCTGGTACCAGGCGTTGAGAAGCTCGTCCGACGCCCACGAGAAGGAGCAGTGATCGATGATGACGTTCTTGCCGTTGATGGTGATCCCGTCCACGTTGCTGGAGGAGTCGTAGCTCGGGCCGGGTCGGAACCGGACGAAGCGGATGACGACGTTCTCGACCTGCCGGGCGGGGTCGCTGTCGTCGAGAATCAGAGGGGACCGGTTCCCGACGCCGGGGGCGTACTTGTTGCGAAGCGTGATCCCGGTCCCGGGGGCGGTCTGTCCGGCCACCGTGACGTGCGAGTGCTCTTTCTTGAGCCGGATGGAGGTGTTGAGGACGATCTCCCCGCCGACGCGGAACACGATGATCCGGGGACCGGTTTGCAGCAACGCGTCGCGCAGGCTCCCCGGCCCGCTGTCGTCGAGATTCGTCACCTCGATGACGCGTCCTCCGCGGCCTCCGGTGGCTCGTGCGCCGAATCCCTCGGCGCCCGGGAAGGCCGGGACCTGCGCCCACGAGGCGGCGCTGGCGGCCCCCGTCAGGACCAAGGCGAGCAGCGATCGGTGAACAGCGAGCCGGGGCATGAGACCTCCTCGCGCACTCCTCCGGTCGGCGCGCGACCTGCTTCGAGGCTGGAGCAACGCCCGTGCCAGCCTCTGACGAACCGGTTCGCGCTCCGGTGGTCGCGGCGCAGCGGGAAGCTGCCCGGAGCCGGTGACGGAATCGTCATGGGCAGGATGAACTCGGAACTCCCCGTTTTTCTCCGCTGAGCCGGATCCTGCTCGCGGCGCCGAGTGCGGCCGTCTGCCTCGCTCGTGAACCCGAAACCGGCCGAAGGGGTCCTCGACCGGAACCTCGACACGGCACGCCGCGAGCCGCGGCTGTGCGGCCTCGCGGTGCGGTAAGGCCACCCCGCCGGGCAGCGGCTCGGCATCGGCCTCATGGTCAGTCGCGCCAAACCGTCCCCCCGTGGCGCGGGCGGCCCCCGAAGTGTCGCGACCCAGACGGCCGGCCGCTCGCGGCGAGGGTCACGGAAGCGCGGGTCCGTTCGGTCGGAGTTCCAGAGCAGCGCTGGTCTCGCCGCGCCGCGAGGGCGCGGCCGGGCGCGGCCCACTTGCAACCCCTGTAGAGGTATCCTAATTTTACGCACGCTTGTTGACTTTTCGGGGGCAAGTGGGTACTCCTCGGCTTCTACATGCTGCTCTCTCCCCACCCGCGAGCCCGCACGTGCCAGTCGCCGGCGCTCGCCCGCCGTCGCGCGAGGGAGCTCGTGCTCGGGGGCGCGAGGCCGAGGTGACGCTCCGATCCGGGGGGCGCGCGGTGAGGATCCTGGCCGCCGCCCGAGGGCCAGCAGAGGCTTCGGGCCAGGCGCTGGGTCCCGCGAGGATCCACTCGCCCCCGCGCACGGTCGAGATCGCCGGTCTCGCGGGGGCCGGCAAGTCCACGGTCGCGGCGCTGCTCTGCGACCGCTCCGCACGGGTCACGCCCGCGGCGCGACTCCGGATGGACCGGCCCCGCCACGCCTCCTACTGCGCGCTGCGGGCCGTGCGGCTGCTGCCGCTCCTCGCGCGCACGTGGGCGGCCGAACGGGCCTTCACGCGAGACGAGGTCAAGTGGCTGCTCTACCTGTCGGGCTGGGATCGCGTGCTCGACCGCCAGCGCACTCGCGAGCGGCCGGTGGTCGTCCTGGACCAAGGGCCGCTGTTCTACCTGGCGACGCTCGGCGGCTTCGGACCCTCGACCCTCCGCGAGAGCACGTGGTGGGAGGCGACGCTCGACCGGTGGGCCTCGACGCTCGATCTGGTCTTCTGGCTGGAGGCGCCGGAGGAGGTGTTGATCTCGCGGATCAGGGACAGGGGCAAGCCGCACCCGCTCAAGCAGGCATCGCGGGGGGACGCGCGAGGTTTCCTTGCGGCCTACCGATCGTCCTACGACCGCGTGATGATCGAGCTGGTGGACCGGGGCGGGCCGGAGGTCCGCCGGTTCGACACGAGCCGCGAGACCCCCGTCGGCATCGCGACCGCGATCGCCTCCAGCTGGGGCGAGAGGCTCGAGGCATGAGGGTGAATCGGGTGCGCCGGTGAGCCTCCCTGGCATCGCCCGGGCCCTGTGGCCGCCGCCCCGGCTGCTGTCGGAGCGCGGTCTGACCCGCAAGGCCACCCTCAACTCCCTGGCCTCGGTCCTGGACTACGGGGCCCGCTCTCTTGTGGGGTTCGTCGTGACCCCGTTCCTCGTGAAGGGGCTCGGCGACGAACTCTACGGCGTCTGGACGGTCCTGGGGAAGGCGACAGGCTACTTGACGGCGACGAGCGGGCGGCCGACCCAGGCGCTCAAGTGGGTCGTCGCCAACCGACAGAGCTCGCGCGACTTCCAGGAGAAGCGTGCAGCCGTGGGAGGCGCGATCGCCGTCTGGGCGCTCACCGTTCCCATCCAAGTCAGCCTCGGGGCCGCCCTGGTCTGGCTCGCCCCGGGAGCCCTGCACGTCTCCGGCCCGGCCGCCACCGCGGTCCGCGTTGCCGCGGCGCTGCTCGTCGCCCGCCTCCTTGTGAGCAGCCTGGCGAACGTGCCGCGCGCCGTTCTCGAGGGCGAGAACCTGGGCTACAAGCGGATGGGCCTGTCCGCGCTTCTGACGGTCATTGGCGGCGGGTTGACGCTTCTCGCGCTCTTCCTCGACACGGGGATCGTCGGCGTCGCCGGCGCGAGCGTGGCCACGCTGCTCCTCACTGGGCTGCTCTACCTCGCCGTGGTCCGCACCCACGTTCCGTGGTTCGGCGTCGTCCGGCCCACCCGGGCGATGACGCGGCGCTTCTTCGCGCTCAGTGGCTGGTTCGTCGCCTGGCGGGCGATCATGCAGCTGATGGTGGCCAGCGACGTGGTGGTTCTCGGCCTGCTCGCCTCCAACGAGCTGGTCACCTTCTACGACCTCACCAAGCGCCTCCCGGAGGTTCTCATCGAGGTCGTCGGCGTGATCGCCTTCGGCGTGGCGCCAGGGTTGGGCGGGATCATCGGCGGCGGCGACCGGCGCAAGGCCGCAGCGGTACGGGCGGAGCTGATGGCGATGACCTGGCTCCTGGTCACCGGCATCGGCTCGACGATCCTGGTCTGGAACGACGACTTCGTCGGGCTGTGGGTCGGTGCGGAGCGTCACGCCGGCTTCCCCGTCACGGCGCTCGTGCTCGTCATGGTGGCGCAGCTGGTGCTCATCCGGAACGACTCCAACGTCATTGACCTGACCCTCGACCTGCGTCGCAAGGTCCTCCTGGGCCTGCTCTCGGCCGTGCTGAGCGTCGGGCTCGCGGCAGCGCTCGTCCATTCCGGCGCGGGAGTCGTCGGCCTGTGCGCCGGGTTCATCGCAGGCCGCAGCGTGCTCACCGTCGGTTATCCGGTGATCGTGGGCAGGAAGCTCGAGGTGCCCTGGCGCGCGCAGGCCCGAGCCGCAGTGCGTCCCGCCCTGACGAGCCTCGTGCTCTTCTCCACCCTGGCGGCCGTTCAAGGCCGGGTCGCGGCGAGGTCATGGGCTGCGCTGCTTCCTGCCGCCGTCCTCACGCTGGTCGCGACCACCGTGCTCGCCTTCTACGCAGGCCTCGGAGCCGAGCACCGCGGGCGGCTCGTGCGGCGGGTCGAGGGCGTGCTGCGCCGGGTCCATGAGCCGCCTTCGGCGGACGAAGAGCCGGCGTGATGACAGCTGCAGGCGCCAGGCTGGCGATCTTCCTTCCGGGCCTCCACGGCGGGGGAGCCGAGCGGATCGCGCTCAACCTGGCGGACGCGGTGGCCGGGCGGGGCCACGCCGTGGACCTCGTGCTGTCCCGGGCCGTCGGCCCGCTTCTCTCGCAGGTGCCGCGCCGCGTGCGCCTGGTGGACCTCGGAGCGTCGCGCGCGCTCACCAGCCTCCCGGCGCTTGCGCGATACCTCCGGCGCGAGCGGCCCGATGCGATGCTCTCCGTGCTCAACCGCGCCAACCTCGTGGCACTGTGCGCCCGAAGCCTCACCGGGGTTCCCGCGCGCCTGGTGGTCAGCGAGCACAACACGCTCTCGCGCTGGGCGAAGAAGTCCTGGAGCCCGCGCGTGCGGCTGACGCCCTGGCTCGCACGCTGCTCCTACCGTTGGGCGACGGCGGTCGTGGCCGTCTCGCAGGGCGTGGCCGACGACCTGGTCGAGGTGTGGCGAATCCCACGCGAGCGGGTGCAGGTGATCTACAACCCGGTCGTGACGCGCGAGCTCGAAGAGAAGGCGGCCGCGCCGCTGACGCATCCCTGGTTCCGCCCCGGCGAGCCGCCGGTGATCCTGAACGTGGGCAGCCTCACGGCTCAGAAGGACCACGCCACGCTGCTGCGGGCCGTGGCCCTCGTCCGGCGCAATCGCCCCGCGCGGCTGGTGATCCTGGGCGAGGGGTCCGAGCGGCCCGCGCTCGAGGCCCTCGCGCGCGAGCTCGGGATCCGCGACGACGTCGAGCTTCCCGGCTTCGTCGAGAACCCCTACGCCTACATGTCGCGGGCGGCGCTGTTCGTCCTCTCCTCGCGCTGGGAGGGCCTCCCCACGGTGCTGATCGAGGCGCTCTACTGCGGCGCGCGGCTCGTTTCCACCGACTGCCCGAGCGGGCCGAGGGAGATCCTGCGGCAGGGACACCTCGGGACGCTGGTGCCCGTCGGCCGGCCCGAGGCTCTCGCCGCGGCCATCGAGCGGGCGCTCGACGAGGCGCCGCCGCGCCGGACGGCCGAATGCTGGGAGCCCTACGACTCGGAGGCGGTGGTCCGCCGGTACCTGGACCTCCTGCTCGGCCCTGCCTCCGCCGCCCGAGACGCGGCGTCCTCATGATCGAGGCACCCATGCAGCTCCACCGCCCGCACCCGGCGGACGGGGGCCGGGGCCCGGGCCTCCTCGTGTGGCTCGCCACGCTTCGCCACGTGCGGCCTGGACAGGCGCTCCACCGCGCGCGGATGCTCTGGCGGCGCGGCGTGCTGTACCGGCTCGGCCCGGTCACCGCGCGCTACGCGAGGGGGGCGACGGGCGAGGAGCCGGTCCGCCCTCTAGGGTTTCCCCGCCGCCGGCCGCGCTTGCCGCCGCTCGAGGAGCTCGCGCAGGGCACCTTCACGTTCGTCAACCGCCGTCGGTGCCTCGGCCAGCCGGTGAACTGGCTTCCCTCCGGCGAGCACCAGCTCTGGCTCTACAACCTCCACTACTTCGACCACGCGCCCGCTCTCGCCTGGGCCCACGCGAAGGAAGGCCACCCCGCGGCGTGGCCTGTCCTGCGAGACCTCGTCTCCCAGTGGATCGAGCGCTGCCCCGTCGGCGCGCCGATCGCCTGGGACCCCTACCCGACATCGGTCCGCATCGCCAACTGGCTCCGGGCGTACGCGCTGCTGGGGCCGGAGCTCGCCGCCGATCCGGCCTTCGCTCGCGCGCTGCGGCGAAGCCTGTACGCTCAGGCCTCCTTCCTCGAGCGAAACCTCGAGTACCACTTGCTGGGAAACCACCTTCTCGAGAACGGCCGGGCGCTGCTGCTCGCCGGTCTCTTCTTCTCGACAGGGCGCGCCGCGCGGTGGCAGGCCAAGGGCCGAAAGATCCTCTGGCTCGGGCTTGAGGAGCAGTTCCTCGCGGACGGCGGGCACGAAGAGCGGAGCCCCATGTACCACCAGCTCATGCTCGAGCTGTACCAGGAGGTCGCGGCCGTCCTCGAGGCGCGCGGGGAACGCGCGCCTTCCATCCTGGCCGCGAGGCTTCCCGCGATGCGGCGCTGGCTCGCCGAAGTCGTCCACCCCGACGGCGGGCTCTCCCTCTTCAACGACGCGGCGTTCGGCGTCGCGCCGCCGCCGGCGGAGACCCTGGGCGGGCGCATCGAGCAGAGCGACGGCCTCGTGGCGCTGCCGGCGAGCGGCTACTTCGTGTTCCGGGACCGGGCGGAGCAGCGGTTCCTGATCCTCGACTGCGGTCCCATCGGCCCGGACCACCAGCCGGGCCACGGCCACTGCGACACGCTGAGCTTCGAGCTGTCGCTCGCCGGGGAACGGATCGTCGTGGACTCCGGCGTCGGAACCTACTACGGGGATCCGCACCGCCGCGAGTACTACCGCAGCACGAGAGCGCACAACACGGTGGCCGTGGACGGCGCGGAGCAGTCGGAAATCTGGGCGGTGTTCCGAGTCGGGCGGCGCGCGCGCCCGCTCGACGTGCGGCGAGGCGACGAGGGTCGGTCCCTGGCCTGGGTCGCCGGCTCTCACTCGGGCTACCGGCGGCTGCCGGGCGGGATCCTCCACCGGCGCTGGGTGTGCTGGGTGGATCGGAGGTTCTGGGTCGTGTGCGATCGCGTGTCCGGCCGGGGATCGCACCGTGTCGAGAGCTTCCTCCACTTCCATCCGGACGTCCGGACGGTCGCCCCGCCGACCGCGGGCGCGGCGGCCAGGCCGGCCGAGGTGGCGGGCAGGCGGAGCGTGCTGCGGGTCGTCCCCTGGGGGTTCGATCGGGTCGAGACCGTCGCGGGAGGGACCGCACCGCTGCAGGGGTGGTACGCTCCCGAGTTCGGCGTTCACCTCGAGAACCCCACCTGGACCTTCTCGGCCGCGGGCGACCTGCCGGTCTGGACCGGTTACGTCCTGTGGCCCGAGGCCGTGGACGTCCTCCTCGACTTCACGGTGGCCGACGGCCAGCGGGGCCGCCTCGCGGTCCGCGCCGCGGGGCGGACCTGGATCCTCCTCTTCGGTCCCCTGGATCTGGAACTGGAGTCGGGGGCATGAACATCACGGTTCTCGGCCTGGGATACGTGGGTTGCGTGTCGGCGGCGAGCCTCGCGAAGCTCGGCCACCGCGTGTTCGGCATTGACGTGCAGGACGCGAAGGTCGCCCTGATCAACCAGGGGAAGAGCCCGATCGTCGAGAAGGGCATGGACGACCTCCTGGCGGAGGTGGTGGCGCAGGGGAGACTGACCGCGGCTCGTTCCGCCCGGGAGGCGGTGCTCGCCTCCGACGTCTCCCTCGTCTGTGTCGGCACGCCGAGCCGAGAGAACGGGAGCCTCGACCTGGACCACGTGCGCAACGTCTCGCGGGAGATCGGTCGGGCGCTGGCGGACCACACGGGCTATCACATGGTGGTCGTGCGAAGCACGATGCTGCCGGGCAGCCTCGAGGGCGTCGTGCTGCCCCTGCTGGAGGCGGAATCGGGCCGCCGGGCGGGCGCCGATTTCGGCGTCTCGATCAATCCCGAGTTCCTCCGCGAGGGGTCGGCGCTGGCCGACTATCACAACCCGCCGTTCACCCTGATCGGCGCCGCCGACGCGCGCAGCGGCGACGTCGTCCAGTCCCTCTACGAGGGGATCGCTGCCCCCGTCATCCGCACCGACGTTCGCACCGCCGAGATGGTCAAGTACGCGTGCAACGCGTTCCACGCGCTCAAGGTGGCCTTCGCCAACGAGCTGGGGCTGTTCTGCCGAGCCCAGGGCATGGACAGCTACAGGGTGATGGAGATCTTCGTGCGCGACACCCAGCTGAACATCTCCCCCAGGTACCTGATGCCGGGGTTCGCCTTCGGAGGGTCGTGCCTGCCCAAGGACCTCCGCGCCCTGCTGCACCGCGCGCGCTCGCTGGACCTGGACCTGCCCGTGCTGAGCGCCATCCTCCCCAGCAACCAGCGGCACATCGAGCACGCGTTCCGGATGATCCAGCGCGCCGGCGGCAAGCGGGTCGGCGTTCTCGGTCTGAGCTTCAAGGCCGGCACCGACGACCTTCGCGAGAGCCCGATGGTGCAGCTCGTGGAGCGGCTCATCGGAAAGGGCTACGACGTGAGGATCTACGACCGCTCCGTGTCCCTCGCCCGGATCGTGGGCTCGAACCGGCAGTACATCGAGCAGGTGATCCCCCACATCTCCACCCTGCTCGTGTCGGAGCCCGAGGAGGTGGTGCGGCACGCGGAGGTCCTGGTGATCGGCAACGGTTCTCCCGAGTTCCGGGACGCGCTGGGCGGGGTGCGCCCGGAGCAAGTCGTCATTGACCTCGTGCGCGCGTCGGACGGTGCGATCGCGGCGCGTTACGAGGGGATCTGCTGGTGAGGGCCGCCGTGAGGAGATCCGGCACGAGCCCGCATCGGCCGGCGCGGAGGCCCGGGGGCCCGCCGCTGCGGCGTCCGGACTTCGGTCCCCGGTTCCCGGGCGGCGGCGCGAGGTGAGGGCCGTCATCCTCGCGGCGGGGCAGGGGACGCGGCTGCGGCCGCTGACCGACGACCGTCCGAAGTGCCTGGTCGAGCTCGGAGGGGTCGCCCTTCTCGACCGCCAGGTCGCCGTGCTCCGCGCCGCCGGGATCGAGGAGATCGTCCTCGTCGGCGGCTACCGGGCCGAGATGCTCGAGGGACGCGGCTGCCGGGTGCTGCGCAACTCCGACCACGACTCGACGAACATGGTCTTCACGCTCTTCTGCGCGCGGGAGGTCATGCGCGGCGACACGGACCTGGTGGTCAGCTACGGGGACATCGTCTACGAGCCGCGCGTGCTCTCGGCCCTGCTGGCCTCGGCGGCGCCCGTCAGCGTCGCCGTGGACCGGCAATGGCGGCGGTACTGGGCGCTCCGGATGGCCGACCCGCTCGCCGACGCCGAGACCCTCAAGCTCGACCCGTCGGGACGGATCACCGAGCTGGGCAAGAAGCCGTCGAGCCTGGAGGAGATCGAAGGCCAGTACATGGGACTGTTCAAGGTCCGCGCGGACCGCGTGGAGGCGCTCGCCGCGACGTACGCGGAGATGGACCGGGAGGCCACGTACGACGGGAAGGACTTCCGCAACATGTACATGACCAGCTTCCTGCAGTACCTCATCGATCGAGGTTGGATCGTGCAGTCCGTGCCCGTGGACGGCGGGTGGCTCGAGACGGATACCCGGGCCGACCTGGACCTCTACGAAGACTTGCTGCGGCGGGGCCGGCTCGACGAGCTGTGCCGTTTCGAGGGGAGTTGAGGAGGAGCGCCGGAGCGCGCTCCGAGCTCACAACGCGCGCCAGATCGCCGCCTTCACCGCGGACAGGACCTCGCCTGGCGATCGCGATGCGTCAACGGCGTGGACCCGCGGCCCCGCGAGGTCGAGCTCCCAGATCTCCGTCGAGCGCGCGCGCACGGGAACGGGATCCTCCTCCGACCTGCGCTCGACGGCAGCGTCGGGCGGCAGGCGCAGGACGACCAGCACGTCCGGCGGCGCGATCGCCCGGTAGTAGCGGCGCTCGAGCCGTGAGAGGATCCGGGCGAGCGGGGAGCTCTTCCGATCGCCCGCGAGGAGCTCGACGAGCGGTCCGTCCATCAAGCTGATCTGGGGCAGGGGAAACCGATCGCAGATCACGATGCCGCCGCGGTTCGCGAAGCGCCTGGCCCGGGCGTAGGCCAGGTAACGATCCCGCCCGGCGCACACCTCCCGCAGGAGGACCGGGTAGCCGGGGAAGCCGGGCGGCGGCTCCCCGGCAGCGCGGTACAGGACCGACGCCGCGGGAACGTAGGGGTAGAGACGCAGGGTCGTGCCGACCTTCAGGGCCGCTCTCACCAGGACGGTGCCCCACGACCATGGGGGCTTGCCCATGTGGAGTCTGAGCACCTCGAGCTCCTTCCCGAGCCACCTGCCGAGTCCCTCGGTCGCCGTCGTCTTGCCCGCTCCGTCCCCGCCGACGACGGCGACGATCGCGCCACCTTTGGCCAGGCGCCTGCGGGACGGATGGAGGAGGCGCCGGCGCAGCCCCTGCGCGAGGCGACGCCACGCCTTCAAGGCC
>JBBIHW010000006.1:0-28633 GCA_037446795.1 Acidobacteriota bacterium | reverse complement strand
AGGCGCGTTTACAGCAGAATCAGGACTTGACCTTCCGGCGCGCCGACCTGGTGCCGGTCCTGTACATCCGCTACGACAGGCGCTACTTCGAGACCCCCCGCGGCGTTCGTGTCACGCTGGACCGCGACGTTCGGTTCGCGGATCTTCTCGGCTCCCGGCACCTGCGTCCATGGGGTTGGGCCCGGAGCAGCCGGGCCGTCGCGGAGGTCAAGTTCGCGCCCGAGCGCAGGGTCGAGGTGGCGCAGATGCTGGCAGGCTTCCCGTTCAGCTCCCAGCGCCACTCGAAGTACGTGCTGGGGCTGAGCTTCTTTCACCACGTCAACTATCTCTGACGATCCCCGGCTTCGGCCCCGAAGAGCTCCCGGAGCAGGCGGAGGTCCCATTCGCGGAACGGTCGCTCGCGCTCCGGGTGCCACATGACGCCCCACCAGCCGGCGGTCGGGTGCCGCGCGGCCTCGACGGTCCCGTCCTCGCAGCGGGCGACGGGCTGCAGGTCGGATCCCAGCCCGTCGGCCGGGATGGCCAGGCCGTGGTAGCTGTTGACCTCCATCGGCCGGCCCTCGAGGCTCACTAGGTGCCGCGTGGCGACGTGTCCCTCGACGCGGTCGAGCCGACCGCCGCACTCCAGGTTCAGCAGCTGAAGCCCCCGGCACACGCCGAGCACGGGGAGCCGGAACTGCCGGCAGGCGGCGATCAGGGCCGTCTCGAAGCGGTCCCGCTCTGGCGCCGGGTTCCTCGCGCCCTCCACGGACGCCACGTCATTGCCGCCGGTGAGCACGACGCCGGCCAGGCCGAGCGCGGAGAGGTAGGCCCCCACCTCGGTCACGGCGTTCGACAGGGGCACCGGCAGGAAGCCCGCCTCGAGGACGAACCGCGCCCAGTTCTGGTCCAGGCAGTCGCGGCGCTCGCCGTAGCCCGGGACGACCTCGACCCGCTGGCTCAGACCGACTCGCCTCATCGCACGACCTGGATCTGGCCGCCCGCGCAGTCGAGGTGCAGCACGCGGGCGTGCCGGTAGTGGGCGTAGAGGCTCTCGCCCACCCCGATGGCCGCCGGCAGGCCGAACTCCGCAGCCCGGATCGCCATGTGGGAGTTGGCGCCTCCGTACATCGTCACGAGCCCCGCGACCTTCTGGCCGAAGAGCCAGTCGTAGCCCGGGTCGGCCGCCGGGATCAGCACGATCCGGCCGGCGAGCCCCGTCGGCCTCTCTCCCGGGTCGGTGAGGTCCGCGACCTCGGCGGTGACGCGGCCCAGGCTGACGAAGTTGGGACGGCTCTCCGGATAGACGAAGGCATAGAGATCGTCGGCCGAGAACAGCAGCGGGGGGAGCTCGACGGCCTGAGCGAGCTTGTGCCACCGCTCCCCCTCCTCCGCGCGCTCGAGTAGCCAGTCGGCTACGTCCGAGGGGACCATTCCGGCCCGTACGGCCTGGAGGTCCTCGACGGCCACGTGGGAGAGCTGGTCGCGCGAGAGGCCGATCGTCTCGCCGAAGGCCGCGATCTCGTCCAGCGCGGCGCTGAGGTGCCGGGTGAAGGAGAACTTCGAGGCCTCCCGGCCCTCGATGACCGCGCGGCAGAAGCGCTCGAAACGGTGGAGCCCCTCGCCATCCTCGAGCAGGCCCACCCTCGCGAGGCGCGCGGCGAGGGCGCGATGGCTCTTCTCGCTCCAGGAAAACGTCCGCCGGACCTCGTGACCGGCCGTCGCCGCCGCGATCACCGGACTCAGGTACCGCTCGGGATCCTCGGCGTAGCTCGGGGAACTGATCTCGTAGGTGCCGGGACGCAGGTGGCCGTAGCGGGCGACGTAGGTCTCCCACGACATGGCTCCCGCGGCCACCGCCGCGCCGTCGGCCGCGAGCCCCCGAGCCACCGTGTTCAGCGATCCCATGAAGGCGTCCAGCTCCTCCTCCGAGATCAGGCCCTCCCGGACCGCCGAGCGAAGCAGCGCCGTGGCCACGAACGCCTCCCGAGCGAGGTGGGCGAAGGGGAGCGTGCCATTTCGCCGGCACTCTTCCAGCAGGACGCAGGCCCGGACCAGGGGAGGAGCGTCGAGACGCGCGACGGCCTCGAATCTCTTTTCGAGGGCGGCGACGCGGGCCAGGTCGCCCTCGTAGCGCGCCAGGCCGTGGCGGGTGATCTCGCCGAGCGCGCGTCCGAGCAGCTCCACGTCGGCCGGAGCGATGCCCGCCTCGATCAGGCGCCGGGCCTGGGTCTCGAAGTCGAGGGTGAGGCAGGTGAAGGCGATCTCGAACTCGATCTTGTCATGGAGGTGGGGATGGGCCTCGAGGCGGTCGAGATAGGCCTCCACGAGTCGCTCGCCGAGGGAGTCCGGCAGCGCGGCCGGAACGAAGGAGCTGAAGCTCGCCCGAACATCAATGTAGGGGTGGCCGAGGAAGGAGACCATCAGCGGGCACGGTCGCACGTCGCGATAGCCGAACTCCGCGCGCTCGGTCGCCCAGACCTCGTCGGTCACCAGGTAGCGGTAGAGGCTCGCTGCGAGCCGCCGGGGCTTGGTGCCGATGATCTCCGCGGGATTCCAGTCGGGCATGATCCCGAAGATCGTGCGGCGGCCGTAAGTGAACGAGCTGCGGGCCTGCCGGTCGCGGAAGTCCCTCTCCGCCGCCTGGAGCATCTCGCCCACCAGCTCGTCGGAGACCCGCCACTGGCTGTGGTCCACCGCGATCGGCCGGACTTGGAGGACGTGGACCGCGCCGTCGCGGGTGATCGCGAACTCCACATCCAGGGAGTCGTGACCGACCAGAGTTTCCAGCTCGCGCAGCGCCCGAAGCAGGCGGGACAGCATCGGGTCCGCGTGGCGCGGCAGGCGCCGGGCCTTGCGGTGCAGGACGAGGGTCTTGAGCTGACGACCGGCCCCCCCCGTGACCGACTCGGTGCTGCCGGTGGTGTCGTCGTAGTTGATGACGTAGTACGGCGCTCCCGAGCTCAGGGACCGGGTGAAGGCTACACCGCTGATCCGGACCCCGGTCAGCATCTCCTGGACGAGCACTTGGTTGTCCGGGTTCCCGTCCTCGAACGATGCCGCGACCCGATCCACTGCGGCCCGCAGCCTGGCGGGGTCGTCCACGGGCACGCCCGTCACGCTCGCGAAGACCCCGGCGTTGGCCGCGGACCAGCTGTCTTCCGCGAGCGCGCTGCTGCGGACGACCGCCTCGCGCCCGCCGAACCGGGCGTGGATGCGGTCGAGCAGGCTGTCCGCGTCCGATCGCCAGGTCTCGACGGTGAACGTGACCTGCTCCCCGATGCTGCAGTGCCGGACGACCGGGCGCAGGCGCTCGAGCGTCTGCGCCTTGGTGCCCAGGACGAACCGGGCCAGGTCCTGGGGCGCGTTCAGCTCGGCCCACCGGCCGCCGACGTCCACCGCGCAGACGGACAGTCCCTCCTCGATGAGCACGCCGAGCAGCTCCGGGATCCCCGCGGCGGAGAATCGGTGGCGCGCGCGCTCTCGCAGGCGCAGGACGCGCTCCATGGCCGCGGGCGAGAGCCGGAGCAGTCCGGCGTACTCCGCGTGGGCGTCCCGCGGTCCCAGGTTCCGGCCGGCGGCCACCACACGCTCGCCGTCGAGCTGGACCTTCTCGGCGATGAGGATTTCCTCCGGACGACGGCGCTCGTAGCGACGCCGCCAGGTGCGATCCACCGCCAGGACCACGTCGGCGGCGTCGGCGGCAGCGAGGTGCTGCACGACCTCGCGGTCGAACACGACGTCGGTGTAGGCGACGAAGTGCGTGCGCGCCGACGAGAGGGGGGCGCAGAACAGAGAGGCGACCGTGCCCGTGGTCTCCCACGCGGCGTTGACTGAGTAGGCGATGCGCGGGTAGCGGCGGACGATGTCTCGGAGCTGGTAGCCGCCCACGAAGTGCCACTCCACCTGCAGGCCGGAGAACGCGTCGAGGATCCAGTCGAGGACCCGCCGGCGGTCCGGGGTCTCCTGGATCGCGGAGGGTGGCACCCCGCGATACGGACGCCCGGCCCCCAGGAGGATCACCACCGCGCCGCCCGACCCCGCGTTGGCGGCCAATCCCTTCCCCCCTTCGACCCGGGCGCGCGATTCGGGAACGGGGCCCGAGAGCGTCCCCGGTGGCACAGAATCTAGACCGGGGCCCTTCGAGTGTCGAGAATCCCCGCAGGGGCGCGCAGCAGAGCCGCGCTGCCCCCCGATCCGCCCGACCGGACCGTAGAGAAACTCCGCGACGGGAACGCGCGCCGATTCCTTTTTTCGTGCGCGCGGCCACGATGGAGTCGGGGCCCCCACGACCGCCTGCGCGCGCCGCAGCGCCTCGGCGGAGAGCGATTCGGAGCCTCCGGTGCGGGCAGCTCGCTCGGGCCCGGGGCGCCCGGGTGCGGGCTCGAGCGGTCCGGAGCGCGAATCGCTCCAGGCACGCGCCCTGCAAGTGGCTTGGGGCCGAGGGGCTCGAAGCCTGGAGGCGTATGAAGTGCCCGCAGCCTCCCGTTACAGGAACGTAGTCGGAATCACCCGGTGGAGGTTGCGGATACCTCGGAGCGCGAGCTTTGGCCGTGTCGCCGGGACCTTCGCCGTCGTGGCCGTGTCCTGGTCCCTCGCGGCCGGCCACGCCGAACTGCAAGTGGTCATTGACGAGCTCGACCGGCGGATCGCCGCGGACCAGGGAAACGCCGAACTCTACCTCCGGCGCGGGGAGATGCACAGGCTCCATCGCGACTGGCCTGCTGCCCTCGCCGACTACGAGAGGGCGGCCGGGCTCGACCCGTCGCTGCACGAAGTGGACCTGTTCCGCGGTCGGATGCACCTTGACGCAGACCATCCCCGGGAGGCCCTCGCCGCCCTCGACCGGTTCCTGGCCGCCCGGCCGGGGGACGTCCGAGCGCTGGTCCATCGTGCCGAGGCGAAGGTCCGGCTCGGCGATGGCTCCGGCGGCGCCAGGGACTACACCGCCGCCATCGAGGGCCTGATGCGCGAGGGCCGGAGCCCCACGCCCGAAATGTTCATCGAGCGGTCGAGGGCGCTCGCCGCCGCCGGCCCCGAGCACCGCAAGGCCGCGCTGCGCGGCCTCGAGCAGGGGATGGACCTACTGGGCAGACCGATCACGCTCGAGCTCGAGGCGCTCGAGCTGGAGCTCGCTCTGGGCCGAACGGAGGCCGCGCTGGCGCGGGTCGAGCGTCTGGCGGAGACCACGGCCGCCCCCGAGCCCTGGATCCTGCGCAAAGCGGAGATCCTCGAGCGCTCGGGCCGCACCGACGAGGCGAGGGTCGCCTATCGGCGCGTGCTCGAGGGACTCGAGGCGCGCCCGGCCCATCGGCGGCGGGCGGGGCCCCTGGCCGAGCTCGAGGCGCGGGCGCGGGAGTCGCTCGCGAGGCTGAACCCGCAGGAGGGTCCGCTTCATGACTAGAACGAGTTCCTGGCCGCGCTCGGCCGCGCTCGGCATCGCCCTGCTGATCGCGGCCGTGCAGGCCGTCGAGGCCGCGACGGTGGTCCGGGGGCCCTACCTCCAGCTCGGAACGCCGACGAGCATCGTCGTGCGCTGGCGGACCGACTCGGCCACGGACAGCGTGGTCCGCTACGGCCCGACCCCGAGCAGCCTCGGCTCCACCGCCTCGGATCCCGCCTCCACGACGGAGCACGTCGTGACGATCCGGGGGCTCCAGCCCGACACCGCCTACTGCTACTCGGTGGGAACCTCCAGCGCGACCCTCGCCGGCGGCGACGCCGATCATTGTTTCCGCACGTCGCCGACTCCGGGCACGCGCAAGCCCTACCGCGTCTGGATCATCGGCGACGCCGGCACGGCCAACTCCAAGCAGGCTGCCGTGCGGGACGCGTACTACAACCTGACCGGCAGCCGGCCCACCGACGTCTGGCTCCAGCTCGGGGACAACGCCTACTCGGACGGGACGGACAGCGAGTACCAGAAGGCGGTCTTCGACATGTACCGCGCGCTCCTGAGGAAGACGGTCACCTGGCCGACGCTCGGAAACCACGACGGCCACACGGCCGACTCGGCCACGCAATCCGGGCCCTACTACGACATCTTCACCCTGCCGAAGGCGGGCGAGGCGGGCGGGGTGCCCTCCGGCACGGAGGCGTACTACTCGTTCGACTACGGCAACATGCACTTCATCTGCCTCGACTCCTACGAGAGCGATCGCTCCACGTCGGGCCCGATGCTGACCTGGTTGAAGCAGGACCTGATGAACACCGACAGCGACTGGATCATCGCCTTCTGGCATCACCCGCCGTACAGCAAGGGCTCCCACGACTCGGACAGCTCGGGCGCCATGACCGACATGCGGAAGAACGTCCTGCCGATCCTCGAGCAGTACGGCGTGGACCTGGTCTTCACCGGGCACAGCCACTCCTACGAGCGCTCGTTCCTGCTGGACGGCCACTACGGCACCTCCGGCACGCTGACCGACGACACGAAGCTCGACGCCGGCAGCGGCAGGACGGACGGGGACGGCGCCTACGAGAAGCCCAGCGCCCGGCAGGCCCCGCACGAGGGCGCGGTCTACGTCGTCGCGGGCAGCTCGGGCCAGACCAGCGGCGGATCGCTCGATCACCCGGCGATGTACATCTCCTGGAACCGGCTGGGCTCGGTGGTCCTCGACGTGGACGGCGACCGGATCCACGCCAGGTTCATCAACGAGGCGGGCGCGGTCCTGGATTACTTCACGCTGGTGAAGAACACGAGCACCCCGCCTCAGGCCGACTTCTCCGGCTCGCCCAAGTCGGGGCCGGCCCCCCTCGCGGTCAGCTTCACCGATCGGTCCACGACCAACGCCTCCTCCTGGGCGTGGGACTTCGACAACAACGGCACGACGGACAGCACCGAGCAGCATCCGACGTACGTCTACACGGTGGAGGGCACGTACACCGTCCGCCTCACCGTCGCGAACGGCTCGGGAACCGACGCCGAGGTCAAGGTGGGCTACGTCGTGGTGGGCAACCCCGGTCCTCCGGACACGACGCCGCCTTCAGCGCCTACGGGCCTCACGGCGAGCGCCGTCTCGCACACGCAGATCGACCTCGCGTGGAATCCCTCGACGGACGACGTCGGGGTGACGGGCTACAAGGTGCTGCGCTCCATGACGAGCGGGGGGCCCTACACGCAGGTCGGATCCGCCTCCGGCACGAGCTACTCGGACACCGGCCTCGCCGCCAGCACGACCTACTACTACGTGGTCCAGGCCCAGGACGCGGCGGGGAACACCTCCGGGAACTCGAACCAGGCGAGTGCAACGACCCTCGCCGGGCCGCAACCGCCGTCGGCGCCCTCGGGCCTCTCGGCGACCGCGACCTCCTCGTTCGACATTTACCTGAGCTGGACCGACAACTCGAGCAACGAAAGCGGCTTCAGGATCGAGCGGAAGACGGGGGCGTCGGGGACCTACTCGGAGATCGCCACGGTCGGCGCCGACACGACGTCCTACGGGGACACGGGATTGCAGCCGGCCACGTCGTACACCTACCGGGTCCGGGCCTTCAACTCCGTGGGCGACTCCTCCTACTCCAACGAGGCGACCGCGACGACGGCCCCGCCGCCGCCGCCCGGGGCCATCCTGCTCAGCGATGACTTCGAGGACGGCGTGGCGGACGGCTGGACGGCGGTGACGGGAGCGTGGTCGGTCGAGACGGACGGCACCAAGGTGTACCGGCAGAGCTCGACGACGGGGG
Organism: Acidobacteriota bacterium; assembly: GCA_037446795.1. Classification (GTDB taxonomy): domain Bacteria; phylum Acidobacteriota; class Polarisedimenticolia; order Polarisedimenticolales; family JBBIHW01; genus JBBIHW01. Next base: position 20,968 of record JBBIHW010000006.1, on the reverse strand, counting down.
ACTCGGCGTCCCTGTCGGGTGCGGCGTCGTGGACCGACTACTCCGTGGAGGCGCGGGTCAAGCCGCTCTCCTTCAACAGCGCGGGCGGCTTCGCGCGGATCTACGGCCGGTGGAAGGACGCCTCCAACTGGTACTACGCGGTCCTGCGCAGCGCCAACGTCCTCGAGCTGAAGAAGTACGTGAACGGCTCCAGCACGCTCTTGACCTCCAAGCCGTTCACCGTGACGCCGGGGACCTGGTACACGCTCAAGCTGGAGATGGTGGGCTCGAGCCTTCGGGTTTACGTCAACGGCGTGCTGGAGCTGTCCGCGACGGACGCCACGTTCACCTCGGGACAGTTCGCCGTGGGGGGCTTCAACGCCAGCGTCCAGTTCGACGACGTGGTCGTCCGGAGCGCCGCCGCCGACACGTCCCCGCCCGCGGCGCCGGTGCAGCTGAGGCGGACCGACCGGAGGTGAGCCCCCGCCCCTCGCGCGCGTGACGGGGAGCGAAAGACCGCCGGGCGCGTGGCGTCCGGCGATTCCTCCGAGCGCTCCGGCGGTTTCCTCGGGCTCGTGGCGGAACCCTCCGGGGGACCTCCTCGTCGCTCCGGTGCGTGGGGCGCCGGCGAGAGGCCGCTATCGGCGCTCGGACGCTCCCTCGGCCGATGCCGCCTCGCTGGCAAGGTCCCCGAGCGCACGCTCGATCGTGCCGATGGACTCCACCACGGGCGTGCCGCAGGCCTCGGGCAGCGGGAACTCGCCGCGCCAGGTCACGCCTGGCGGGTCGACCCCGATCGCGTCCCACACCACCGTCCTGTCGTGGACCGACCGGCCAGCACGGCCTCGGGGTGTTTCCCGAGGGTCTGGACGATGGCGGAGGAGACCGCCGGGAAGCCTGCGTGTCGCGCGGGAGGGCGGCCCGGTGTCCGACTCGATCACCGGCTCCCAGACCACCAGAACGCGCAGGTCGGGGCCGCGGAATCGCCGGAGCAGGGCGCCGAGTGCGGAGGCCCCCCGCACGCAGACAGGTCAGGTCGGCGACAGGAGCGCCAGGATTCGCGTCTTCCCCGCTGCCGCGTTGAACGCTTCGGAGACCGGACTGGCGTCCTCGATCGGCGTCCATCGCGGTACCTCGCCATGAGCGCGCCCGACGCCGACAGCGCCCGTCAGGAGCACCCCGGCGAGCACGGATTCCAACCGACGGAGCCTGCCTCGGGAACGGTTCGCCATGTCCGATCCCCTGGGCGACGAAGACCGGAGTCTAGTGCGGACTCTCCTCGGGGTCGAACACGGAGGAAGCGAGCCTGTGCTCGTCCCTCGCCCGCGACCCGGAGAGCCGGCCGCGCCCTGCCCACGGCCCCTCGGGCTCACCGCATCGGGGGGCACTCGTCTCGACGGAGCCACTCCCGCGCGTCTTGACGCGACCGCCGGCGCCGCACTAGCCTTCGACCGATCAGGGAGCGGACGTGCGGGGTCCATGAGGGCCGCCAGCGATCTCCGGCCCGGCATGGTGGTTCGCCTGGGGGGCGAGCTGTACCGGGTCGCCTCGGCCGACTACCACGCCGGGGCCGGCAAGATGCCGGGCGCCGTCCACGCCAGGCTCCGGAGCCTCAGGACCTCGAGCTATGCCGAGCGCAGGTTCCGCCCCGAGGAGCGCGTCGAGGAGGTGGAGCTCGAACGCAGGCCGATGGAGTTCCTGTTCGAGGAGGGCGGACAGCACACGTTCATGGATCCCGAGACCTTCGAGCAGGTGTCCATTCCCGGCGAGATCCTCGGCGCCTTCGTGAAGTTCATTTCCCCGAACCAGTCGCTGCAGGTGGGCTTCGTGGACGGCAGGCCCGTGGAGGTGCGGTATCCCGAGACCGTCAACCTCCGCGTCGCGTCCACGGCGGAGCCGATGCACCAGCAGCACGACACGAACGTTTACAAGAGCGCGACGCTCGAGAACGGAATGGAAGTGCTCGTGCCCCCCTTCATCAAGGTCGGGGATACGGTGAAGATTGAGGTGGACACGGGCAAGTACCTCGAGCGGGTCAAGTAGGCACCCGACGCGCCCGGAGGGGGGATGGCAAGGACGCTCACCCGCAGGACGTTTCTGCGAGCCGGCGCCGGAGCCGGGCTCGCCGTCGGGGCTGCGCCGGTGTTCGCGGTCCCCAAGTCCGTCAAGCCTGTGGTGGTCGCCTCGCCCAACGGCAACCGGTTCAGGAACGGCGGCCCGCGCACGTGCGTCGAGGAGGCTTTCCTCCGGATCGCGCGCGGCGAGGACGTGCTCGACGCGATCCTCGCCGGAGTCAACATCGTCGAGCTCGACCCGGAGGACGACAGCGTGGGCTACGGGGGCCTGCCCAACGCGGACGGCGTCGTGCAGCTCGACGCCTGCTGCATGCACGGGCCGAGGCGAAGGGCGGGGGGCGTGGCCGCCCTCGAGGGGGTGCGCACGCCCTCGCTCGTCGCGCGAGCGGTCATGGACCACACCGACCACCACTTGCTCGTCGGCCCCGGGGCGCAGGAGTTCGCGCGGCGCATGGGGTTCACGATCGAGGCCGACCTCAACACCGCCAACTCGCGAAGGAAGTGGCTCGAGTGGAGGAGGAGGGTGGACCCCGAGCACTGGCTCGACCCCGACCGGCGCGCCGCCGCCGCCGAGCGCGCGCGGCAGCGGATGATCGCCGACGGGTTGCTGGACCCGGACCGCGTCCATGGAACGATCCACTGCAACGCGGTGGGCCCGAAGGGGGAGGTCTGCGGCGTCACGACGACGAGCGGGCTCGCCTGGAAGATCCCGGGGCGCGTCGGCGACTCCCCGATCCTGGGCGCGGGCAACTACGTGGACGGCGAGGTGGGCGCCGCCGGGTCCACGGGCCGCGGCGAGGCGAACCTCTTCAACCTGTGCTCGTTCCTGATCGTGGAGCTGATGCGGCGCGGGACGCACCCCAAGGACGCCTGCTTCGAGGCGTTGCGACGCGTGCGGGCCTCGACCGTCGAGAAGCGGCTCCTGAACGAGCGCGGCCTTCCGAGCTTCCAGCTGAAGTTCTACGCGGTGAGCGCCAGGGGGGAGCACGCCGGCGTGGCCCTGTACGGCGGCCCCCAGGTGACCTACGCCGTGTGCACGGAGGCGGGACCGCGGGACATCGTCATGGACCACCTGCTGCCGGGAGGCCCGACCGGCTGAGCGCAGCCGTCTTCGGGCGGCCTCCGCCCGGGTGGTCGGGACCCCGAACCGGGGCCCGACGCCGCAACCGCCGAGGGCGGGCTCCACGAGAGGCACGCTCCCTCCGTCGCGGAGGCCGCAAGCCCCCTCGGCGGCACGCTGTGCCTGTCGAGGCCGGGCCCGCGCGCGCGGCTCGACTGGAAGGAGCCGCCCACCGACTGGCGACGCCGGGCACGACGCGACCGCCCCTTGCCGGGTGCGGACCTCCTCGAAACCCGCGCTTCGACCCGGTCCACGTCGCGGTGCAGGGTCTCTTCTCGCTCCCCGCGGTCACGCTCGATTTCGTCGAGAGACACCTCGGAGCCCGAATGGACGGCTGGCGGCGTCTCGATCCGTCACGTCACGAGATCGCCCGGGTGGGGACATGGACGGCCCGCTTCCTCGCGATGGCGCTCACGATGGCGATCGAGGACCCGCGCACCAGCGCGACATCGGGACCGACATCATCCAGGAAGCGGGACGTGGATGATCCGCTGCGTCTCGACGAGGCTTCCGGGGGGACGCTGCGGCCTCGCGAACGAGCGCCCGGTGCGATCCCCGAGGACCGCCCGCCGACCGCCCGGTGCACAGGACGGCGACCGCTCGAACGACGCGGCACGCTCACCGGGCCTCCGCGCCCGGGAACCCCGCAGCAGCGAGATCTCCCGCCGCCGGCCGGGTGCGAGCGGGCCGCGGCGCTCATGATCTCGAGGTGCCGGCTCGCTGGCCGTTCGGCCGGCACGAAGCACGCGGCCCACCGCGCCGCCCCGGAGCTCGCCTCGCTCCGCGACGACCGTGCCGTTGACGAGCACCCAGACGATCCCGTCCGGCGCCCGCCGCGGGTCCTCCCAGGTGGCGCGGTCCCGCACCCGCAGCGGGTCGAAGGCGACCAGGTCGGCGAACGCCCCCTCGCGCAGCACGCCCCGGTCGCGCAGCCGGAGGAGCGAGGCCGGCCGCCCCGTCATGCGGTGCACGATCTCCTCGAGGGGCATTCCGAGCGTGTCCCGGGCGAGGCGCAGCGCCCGTGCAAAGGCGCCCGCGTGGGCCGGGTGGGGGATCCCGCGCCCGTAGTCCTCGGCGTCGGTGATCACCACGGCCGCGGGGTGGCGCAGGATGGAATGCAGCGCGTCGAGCTCGCCCTCGCTGCCGGAGATCTCTCCGACGAGCTGCCCGACCCGGCCCTCCTCGGAGAGCATCAGGCTCGCGACGACGTCGAAGGGTGCCCGGCCTTCCGCGGCTGCGATCTCGGCGAGGCTCCTTCCCGCGAGCTCGGCCGGTCCGGCGGGGCCCACGCTCGCCACGTAGATCGCGTCCCAGCCCACCGCCTCCACGAGGTTGTGGGGCCAGCCTCCGAGCTTCCACGGGGGCCACTCGGGCCGCCGCGTTTCGACCTCGTGGCGGATCCGCTCCCGAACGGCCGGATCGCGGAGGCGGTCGAGGAGCCGACCGATCCCGCCCTCGAGCGCCCACGGCGGGAAGATCGCGGACATCATCGTGGCGGCGCGCGTGTACGGGAAGACGTCGTGGCTGACGGACAGCCCGTCCTCGCGGGCCTCGTCCTCCCGCGCGAGGACCTCGGCCACGAGAGGCCAGAAGCGCTCGCCCACCGCCTCGAGGTGCGAGTGGTGGACGCGGGCGCGGCTGCGGCGCGCGATCTCGAGCAGCTCGCCGGTGGCCTCGAGGAGGGTCTCCGAGGAGCCCCGGACGTGACACGTGAACACCCGATCCCGCGCGGCGACCTCCTCGGCCAGCGCCACGAGCTCCTCGGTCGGGGCGTACATTCCCGGCGGATAGATGAGGCCGGCGGACAGGCCGAAGGCGCCCTCCTCGAGCGATCGCGCGACGAGTCGCCGCATCTGCTCCAGCTGCACGGGCGACGGGCCTCCGGGCGCGAGGCCCATGGCCGAGATCCGCACCGGCCCGTGAGGGACGAGCGCGGCCACGTTGAGCACGACCCCGTCTCGTTCGACGCGGTCCAGGTAGTCCGCGACCGACAGGGGGGGCAGCGTCACCCCTTCCGGAGTCATCCATCCGTTGATGCCGGCGAGAACGCGAGCGGCACCCTCGTCCGCCGGAGCCGCGCCGAGGCCGCAGTTGCCCACGACGATCGTGGTGACTCCCTGCAGGATCTTCGCGCGCAGCAACTCCTGCTGGCGGTCGGGCCCCGCCAGCAGGTTGAGATCCGCGTGGCTGTGAAGGTCCACGAAGCCCGGGGCCACCGCGAGGCCGCGCGCGTCGAGCTCCCGTTGCGGGACGATGCGGCCGGCGGCGTCGCCGACGAACAGGATGCGGTCTGCCCGGACGGCCACGTCCGCGCGCCGCGGCGGCGCGCCTGTCCCGTCCACGACGAGGCCGCCCCGGAGGAGAAGATCGGCGCGCAGCGGCCCGGGCTTGTCCGTGCCGGCGCAGCCCTGCAGGAGCCCGAGCGCCGCGAGCAGGGCGACGGGCGAGGAGGCTCGCCCGCGCCGTCTCCCGCCGTCCTGGCGCCTGCCGTTCCGATCCCCGGCGAACAAGGCCCGGGCAGACGCGCGGCGCGGACACGGGAGGAGCAGCAAGACTCCCCTCTAGACCGACAGGACGAGCTTCCCGCGAACGTGACCGCCGCGGCTTTCGGCCAGCGCCGAGGCGGCCTCCGCGAGCGGGCGGATCCTGGAGACGTGGGGCTTGAGCCGTCCCCGCTCGACCGAGACCGCGATCTGCTTGAGCTGCTCGGCGTTCGGCTCGACGAACACGTAGTCGCCAGCGACGCCGTGCGCCTCGCACGACGCCGCATCGGGCCGCTCGACGATGCTCGCGAGCCGGCCTCCCTGCTTCAACACCTCGATGCTGCGCTCGAGGGTGGACCCGCCCACCGCATCCAGCACCGCATCCACGCCGTCCGGTGCGATCCGGCGCACGGCGTCGCGGAAGTCCTCCCTCGTGTAGTCCACCGCGGCCTCCGCCCCGAGGCCCAGCACGAAGGAGTGGTTGCGTGCGCTCGCCGTCCCGATCACGCGGGCGCCGGCGTTCCGCGCGAGCTGCACCGCGAAGTGGCCGACCCCTCCAGCCGCCGCGTGCACCAGCGCGAGCTTGCCGGAGCCGATGCCGACCTTGGCGAGCGCCTGGTACGCCGTCAGCGCCGCGAGCGGCACCGCGGCCGCCTCCTCGAAGAGCAGCTTCGAGGGCATCAGCGCGACGTTGTCCTCGGGGAGCGCCACGTAATCGGCGAAGCAGCCCCACTGAACCGCCGGCTTCCGGGCGTAGGCCCACACGCGCTCCCCGCGCCGGAAGCGGCTCGCGCCTTCGCCGAGCTCCTCGACGACTCCCGCCACGTCCCAGCCGGGAATCAAGGGAAACACGTGCGGAAAGACGGCTTTGAGTCTCCCCTCGACGATCTTCCAGTCCACAGGGTTGACTCCCGCCGCGACGACCCGCACGAGGATCTCCCCCCGGCCGGGCTTCGGTCGGGGCAGGTCCATCAGCTTCAGCCGATCGAGATCGCCGAACTCTTCGATGGCCATCGCGCGCATACCGGCTCCTCCGATCGGAGGTCCGCCCCGCACGCGCGGGGCGGAGACGGGGCCCCCCCATGATACCGGAGTCCCCGGGGGCCCCGGAGAGCCGCCGTACGAACTCGCGCGGGGGCGACCGCCGCCCGCCGCGCTTGCGCGCTCTGGGATAATCTTCCGACCAGAGCGATCCGATGGGAACCGTGCTTCGCGGCGTGGAGGTGGAGGTCGCGGACCGCCTCGCCACGGTGCGCCTGTCGCGCGCTCACGGCAACGCGATCGACGCCGAGCTCCTGCGGTCGCTGCGGTCGGCCTACGCCGCGGCCGCGGCCGACGGTGGCGTCGGCGGCGTCCTCCTGGCGGCCTCGGGAAAGACGTTCTGCCCGGGGCTCGACCTTCAAGAGCTCCCTGGGCTCGACCGGTCGGCGATGAGGAGCCTGATGGTCGCGTTCCGGGACACGCTGGTCGAGATGTTCCGTTTCCCGAAGCCGGTCGTCGCCGCCCTCCACGGCCACGCCCTCGCCGGAGGCCTGGTCCTGGCGCTGACCGCCGACCGGAGGATCCTCAGGCGGGGCGCGCTCGTGGGACTGAACGAGGTCCGCGTGGGCGTCCCGCTCCCGTTCGAAGTGGCCTGCCTCCTGCGGCAGTCCGTCGCGGCGCCGCAGCTCGCCGAGGTCGCCCTGTTCGGCCGCAACGTCTCCGACGAGGAGGCGATCGCCTCGGGTCTCGTCCACGAGGTCCTCGACGGCGATCGCTTCGAGGAGCGCTGCCGCGAACGGCTCGCCGAGTGGGTCTCGCGAGACCCGTCCTCCTTCGCCGCCACCAAGGCGTGGCTTCGGGAGCCGGCGCTGTCGGAGATGCTCCGCTCGACGGACGAGCACGTCGAGGCCTTCCTCGACCGCTGGTTCTCTCCTTCGACCCGGGAGAGGATCCTGGCGATCGCAGAGGAGCTTCGCTCCAGGAGGAGGTGAGCCGGTGGACGGAGGCTCTCCCGCGCGCCCGGCGCGCCCCTTCCCGTACCATCTCGCGGTCCGCGCGACCCTGCGCGACACGGACGGAATGGGTCACGTGAACAACGCGGTCTACCTGTCCTGGCTCGAGGAAATCCGCACCCTCTACGTGCGTGACCGTCGCGGGAGGGGCGGGCTCTCGGATCTCGACTTCGTGCTGGCGGCAGCGCGGCTCGAGTTCCGCTCGCCCGTCCATCTGCACGAGACGGTGGACCTGTGGCTCGCCCCGTGCCGCATCGGCCGGTCGTCCTGGGAGCTGGCGTACGAGGGTCGCGCACGGGCGGATGGAAGGCTCGTCCTCGAGGCGCGAACCGTGCAGGTCCAGTACGACTACGCGGCGAGGACGCCGGTCCCCATTCCGCAGGACTGGCGCCGCCGGCTCGAGGCCGACCGGCTCGACATCGAGGAGGAGCCATGAAGAGGGCTGCCGTGCTCGCCCCGCTCGCCGGCGCCGTGCTGGCGCTGGGGATTTCGGCGGAGCGCTCCCCGCACGCGCCGCCGCGAAAGGCGGACCCGCTGCGCGACCCGCGCGAGGTCCGGCTCCGAAACCTCCGGCAGCTCACCTTCGGCGGGGAGAACGCCGAGGCCTACTGGTCGCCCGACGGCCGGCGGCTCGTGTTCCAGTCCACCCGCGACGGTGCGGCGTGCGACCAGATCTATGTCCTGGAGGTGGAAACCGGCGCGGTGCGGCGCGTGTCGACGGGGCTCGGGAAGGCCACGTGCGCCTTTTTCTTTCCCGACGGGAAGCGGATCCTCTACAGCTCGACGCATCTCCACTCGCCGGACTGCCCTCCGAGGCCCGACCTCTCCCGGGGCTACGTCTGGAGGCTCGACCCTGCCTACGAGATCTTCACCGCCCGGGACGACGGAACCGACCTCCGGCGCCTGACCGACCACCCCGGCTACGACGCCGAGGCGACCGTTTCGCCCGACGGCTCGCGCATCGTGTTCACCTCGATGAGGGACGGAGACCTGGACCTCTACAGCATGAAGCCGGACGGGACGGACCTGCGCCGCCTGACGCGCGGGCTGGGCTACGACGGAGGGGCGTTCTACTCGCCCGATGGGGCGCGGATCGTGTGGCGCGCCTCGCGCCCGCGAACGGCCGAGGAGCGCGCCGCCTACCTCGAGATGCTGCGGGAGAGCGCCGTGCGGCCGATGAACCTGGAGATCCACGTGGCGCGCGCCGACGGCAGCGACGCGCGGCAGATCACCTCGAACGGGGCCGCCAACTTCGCCCCGTACTTCCACCCCGACGGCCGGCGCATCGTGTTCGCGTCGAATCTGGCCGACCCCGCCACGAGGGGCTTCGACCTCTGGCTCGTCCGCGACGACGGGAGCGGGCTCGAGCGCGTGACGTTCCATCCGGCCTTCGACGGGTTCCCCATGTTCAGCCCCGACGGTCGCAGGCTCGTCTTCGCGAGCAACCGCGGCGGTGCCGCACGGGGGGAGACGAACCTGTTCGTGTCCGACTGGGTCGAAACAACCGAAGAGGCGAGCCCGCACGCAGCGCCGGAGGCGCGCGGGACCCCGAGCGCGCAGCCCGCGAGGCGCAAAGGAGAACACAGATGAGCTGGAGGAGGTTCGCCGCCGCGCTGGGACTCGCTTTCATCGCGGCGGTCGCGTTCGACGTCTTCCTGAACGGAGTTCTCCTGCGGGAATCGTTCGCGAAGGCAGCAGAGTACTGGCTCCCTCCGGAGCAGCTCTACCGGCTCATCCCGGCCGGCTGGCTCGCGATGCTGCTCGTGATGGCGCTCACAGGAGGGCTCTTCGTGCGCACTGGCTGGCGGGGGGCTCGCCGGGGCCTGGAGTTCGGCGCATGGCTCGGGCTCGCTGCCTTCGTCGGGGTCCTCGGGATGCTCACGCTCGTGCCCTGGCCGGCGGAGCTCGTCGTCTCGATGGGCGTGCAGCAGGTGGGCAACGATCTCATTCTCGGCGCCTCGTTCGGCTGGCTGTACAGGGACGCGCGGTAAACGGCCAGGGGCAGGGGTCGGAGGCACCCCCAGCGCCAGCCGGCTCCCCCGGGGCGCCGGCCTGGTTCGCGCCAGGCCCGATCGGGAAAAAAAGGTTGCGCGCCACGGGGATTCCGCATACATAGTCGGCTCTTCCGGCCTTCTCTGGAGGAACGGGACCATGGCCACCATCTCCCGCGCTGCCGCGTGCGTCGTATCGTCGCTCGTCTCCATCGGAGTCTTCGCCGCGGTCGTTCCGGCCCCGAGCCGATTCGACCGTCTGGTGATCCACGATCCGCCGAGCCGGCTCGGAGTGCTGGCCGAAGAGCCGGAAGGAGCCGCGGGGCTCGAAGCCCTGAGCGTCGCGTGGGAAGGCTTCCGACGGAGCCTGGGTGGCACCTGGAGCGTGCGCGTGGACCGCAGGTCGGGGTCTCCTGTCCTCGTCGAGGGTTCCGGGATCCGCTGGTTCGCCCCGGACGGGGATCCGGGTCCGGGCGACCTCGAAGCGGCGGCGCGCCGGTTCGTGGCGGCGAACGAGGCGCTGTTCGGCGTGAGGGCCGCCGAGCTGGTCCTGAACGAGCAGGGCACGGGCGCGGTGAATGCGAACCACCGGGTCATCGTCTTCGATCGGGTCGTGGCGGGCGTTCCCGTCGAGGGGGAGCAGTTCGTGCTCCACGTGATCCGGGGGAACCTGGTCTCCTTCGGCGCGACGCGCTGGGGGCCCATCGCGACGGTGCCGCAGCCTGTGTACGACGCGGCCGCCTCGTTCGAGCTGCTCCGATCCTACATGGGCCTGAGACCGGAGGAGCCCTTCGAGCTCGTCGAGGCCGGCAGCTCCGTCCTGGTTCCGTCCCCTCCCTCGGGCGACGCCTCGCCCCGGTACTCGGGAGCCCCCGGGCTCGGCATCGAGCATCGCCTCGCGTGGCGCTTCGCCGTCCGGCTGCCTGGCGAGCCGGGCACGTGGGTCGGGAAGGTGGACGCCGTCACGGGGAGGATCCTCGCCTTCTACGACGCGGACCTCTACGCCGCCGTTCGGGGGGGAGTCTACCCTCTCTCGAACGATCAGGACTGTGCGGACCTCGGGTGCGAGGTGGCCGGCTTCCCCATGCCCTACAGCAACGTGACCACGGCCAAGAAGGTCGCCACCTCCGGCGACATGGGCCAGTTCGCGTGCGGGAAGGGCCCGAAGAACAGCTCGGCGGCGTTCTCCGGCCCGTATGTCAACGTGTCCGACGTGTGCGGGTCGGCGTCCGTCTCGGGAAACTGCTCGAGGGATCTCGACTTCGGGGCGGGGTCGGGGACCGACTGCGCGGTGCCCTCGGGGCAGTCGGCCGGGGACACGCACGCCGCTCGCACGAGCTTCTACGTCCTCAACCGGATCAAGGAGAAGTCGCGCTACTGGCTGCCCTCGGTGGGGTGGGTGAACCAGCAGCTGACGGACCGGGTCAACATCAACTCCGCGTGCAACGCCTTCTGGAACGGGAACGTGAACTTCTACAAGTCCGGAGGAGGATGCCGCAACACGGGCGAGATCAGCGGGGTCGTCGCCCACGAGTACGGCCACGGTCTCGATCAGAACGACGGCGGCGGCTACGACAATCCCTCCGAGGCCTACGCCGACGTGCTGGCGATCCTGCAGGACCGCCGCTCGTGCGTCGGGCGGGGGTTCTTCGCCAGCGGGAACTGCTCGGGCTACGGCGACTCCTGTCTCGACTGCTCCGGGATCCGCGACATGGACTGGGACCGCCGCGTCTCCCATGCTCCGGCCACACCCGCGAACTTCACGGGGCTCCGCTGCGGGGGCGGCGGCGGCCCGTGCGGCCGCGAGGTCCATTGCGAGTCGTACGTGCCGTCGGAGGCCGTCTTTGACCTCGCCACCAGGGACCTGCCGGCCTCGGGAATGGATCCGGCATCCGCCTGGCAGCTCGCCGAGAAGCTGTTCTACAAGTCGCGGCAGGGGTCGGGCGGCAACGCCTTCAACTGCGCCCTGCCTGCGTCCGACGGCTGCAACGCGAGTTCCTGGTTCGCCAAGCTCCGCAGCGCCGATGACGACGACGGCAACCTGGCGAACGGGACGCCCCACGCCGCGGCGATCTTCGCGGCGTTCGCCCGCCACGCGATCGCCTGTGGGGCCGCCTCCGATCCGTCGAACCAGAACTCCTCGACCTGTCCGAGCCTGTCGGCGCCGTCCCTGTCCCTGACGCCGGGAGCGGGGCAGGTGAGCCTCTCCTGGTCCGAGGTGCCCGGGGCGGCCCGGTACCTCGTCCTGCGCGGAGACATCGGCTGCGAGTCCACCCAGAACGTGATCGCCACCGTGGACGCCCCGGGCACGAGCTATGTGGACGATGACCTTCCTCCGGGCTTCACCGTCCACTACCGGATCCAACCGCAGGCCTCGAACGTCGCGTGCGACGGACCCGTATCCGCCTGCGCCGCGGCGGCAGCGCAGTGAGAGAACCCGGCGAGGACCCGTCGCCAGGGCGAAATCGAGCGTCCGAAGGCTGATTTCCGGCCTGCTCCGGCAGACGGCGCCCTCAGGGGGCGAACAGCCCCAGGGCGACCAGCAGGTCCAGCTTCGCCTGCCTGAGGACGTCCTCGGCGCGCGCGACGGCGGTGTCGGCGTCGCGGGAGCGGCGCTGCGCGTCCACCAGCTCGAGGTTCGTCCTCGCGCCGGCGCGGAAGGCGATCTCGGTGATGGTCAGCGCCTCGGCGGCGTGCCCGGCGGCTTCTCGTGCGTGGGCGAGGCTCCGCTCCGCCGCTTCCACGGCAGCGCGCGCGGCCCGGACCTCCGACCGCGCGCGAAGCTCCGCCTGCTCGAGGTCGAGCTTCGCGGACTCGAGCGCCGCCTTCCGGAAGAGCCTGTCCGCGGCCCGCTCGCGGCCGGCGTCCAGGGCAATCCGAGCCGCGACCGCCGCGCGCCAGGTGTTCGCGTCCTGGAAGGCGCCGGGCGGGTCCAGGTGGACGGGCTCGAAGGAGGCCACGATCTCGGGTAGCCAGTCCTTCCACGAGTCCCGCAGCACGCGATCCGCGGCCTGCTGTTCCGCGGCCAGCAGCCGCAGATCGGTCCGGCTCGAGACGTCGTCCTGCTCGTGCTCTGCTGGGACCTCGAGCATCGGCTCCGGACCCGCGTCCACGGGACCGTCGGCGGCGAGCAGAACCCCGAGCGCCTCTTGGGAGAGCCTCAACGCCAGGCGCGACCCTTCGACCTGGGCCTCGGTCGTGGACAGCAGCTCGGCGGCGCGAAGCGCGTCCAGGCGACTCCCGCCACCCTCCTCGAGTCTCGTCCTCGCGTAGTCGCGCTGGACGCGGGCCGTGTCCCGGGCCCGCTCGTCCACCTCCACCTGCCGGCGGGCCGCGATCACCGCCAGGTACGCCCGGGCCGCCGCCACGCCGATCCCCTTCCGGACGTCCGCCGCGCGCAGCCGCGCGACCTCGATCCGGTCCGCCGCCTGGGTCCGCCGCGCCCGACGGGAGGCGGCAAGCAAGGGGACCGAGACCGTGGCGGTGACCGACAGCTGGCGGCGGGGCTGGACGACGACGTCGTCGAAGCCCCGCTCCTCGTCGAGCGCGGTCTCGGTGGCGACCACGTCCGCCGAGGGCAGGACCGCGGCGCGCGCGGTCCGGAACAGGGCCTCCGCCTGGAGAATGGACTGGGCCGCGCGGGCGGCGTCCTGGTTGTTCTCCACGGCCCGCCGAACCGCCTCGTCGAAGGAGACGATCTCGACCTCCGGGGGCGCCCCGAGCGCGGCCCGGGCGGAGAGAACGAGGAGGGCGAAGGCAACAGCCAGCCGCCCGAGCGGCTCACGCATGGGCCGTCTCCTCCGCGAGGTCGGCCTGGCCCCGCACGCGACCCGGGACGAGCGTCCGGATGGACACGTACAGGACCGGGATGAAGATCACCGACAGGAACGTCGAGGTGATCATGCCGCCCATGACGGCCGTCCCGACCGAGTTCCGCGCCGCTGCCCCCGCGCCGGAGGCGAGCGCCAGCGGGGAAACCCCGAGCACCAGGGCGATCGAGGTCATGAGGATCGGGCGGAGCCGGATCCGGGCCGCCTCCACGGCAGCCTCCGCGATGGACAGCCCGCGGCCCCGGAGCTGCTCGGCGAACTCCACGATGAGAATCGAGTTCTTGGCGGCGAGGCCCACGAGGAGGACCAGCCCCACCTGGCAGAAGACGTCGTTGGCCAGTCCCCGGGCGAGCTGCGCCGAGAGGGCTCCCACCGCCGCCAGCGGGACCCCGAGCAGGATGATGAACGGAAGGACCCAGCTCTCGTACTGCGCGGCGAGCACCAGGTACACGATCAGCACGCTCAGGGCGAAGATGAATCCGGCCTGCCGTCCCGCCCGGACCTCCTCCAAAGACTGCCCCGCCCAGGCGAATCCGTATCCCTGGGGCAGGCCCTGCGACGCCGCGCGCTCCATGGCCTCGATGGCCTGACCCGAGCTGACGCCCGGCGCCCCCACCCCCGTGATCTCGGCGGAGCGGAACAGGTTGAAGTGGTTGATCACCTGCGGGGCGGTGATCTCGCGCGTTCGGACGATGGCGTCCAGCGGGATCACCTCGCCCCGCTCGGAGCGGACGTAGAAACGGCCCAGGTCGGCGGGCTCGGATCGGAACGCGTGGTCGGCCTGCACGTAGACCCGGTAGGCCCGGTCGGCGAAGTCGAAGTCGTTCACGTACTGGGAGCCCAGGAAGACCTGAAGGGCGTCGGTGACTTCCTGGACCGGAACGCCCAGGTTGCGGGCCCGGGTCCGGTCAATCTCCACCAGCAACTGGGGATCGCTCGCGCGGAACGCGCTGAAGAGCCCCGTCACCCGGCCGGTCTTCAGGGCTTCCGAGATCAGGCTCTGGGTCACGGCCTCCAGCTCCGCCAGCTCTCCGCCGCTCCTGTCCAGCACCTCGAACTGGAACCCACCGAAGGCGGAGAAGCCGGGGATGGGCGGCGGCGCGAACGGGATGACCACGGCCCCCGGGATCTCGAACAGGGCCGCGCGGACGCGCCCGAGGACGGCCTCAAGCGAACGGTCCTCGCCGCGCCTCTCGTCCAGCGGCTTCAGCCGGGAGAACATGAGGCCGTTGTTCGGCGCCGAGCCGCCGAAGCTGAAGCCGGCCACCGAGAAGACCCCGGCGATCTCCGGCTGCGCCAGGATGATCCGCTCGGCCTGCTTGGCGATCTCCGTCGTGTACTCGAGCGACGCCCCGGCGGGGGCCTGCAGCACCGTGACGAAGTAGCCCTCGTCCTCCTCGGGGAGAAAGGCCGAGGGGATCGCCCTCCAGGAGGCGGCCGTGGCCCCGAGGCCGGCGAGGAACAGGAGCAGCATGAGCAGCCGTCTTCGCAGCGTCCATCGGACCGCATCGAGGTAGAGAGCCATTCCCCGGTCCATCACCCGGTTGACCCGGGTGAAGAACCTCCCGCGGGCGTGCGATTCCCGGTCGAGGAGGAGGGCCGCCAGGGCCGGGGTCAGCGTGATGGCGTTGAACACCGAGAGGACCACCGCGAAAGCGATGGTGAGGGAGAACTGCCGGTAGAGCCTCCCCGTCGTCCCCGGGAAGAAGGCGACGGGCACGAAGACCGCGACGAGCACGAGCCCGATGACGAGCACGGCGCCGAAGACCTCCCGCATGGCGTCCACGGCGGCCCGAAACGCCTTCTTGCCGTACTCGCGCATGTGGCGCTCGATGTTCTCGATGACGACGATGGCGTCGTCCACCACGATGCCGGTGGCCAGCACCACCCCGAACAGCGTGAGCGTGTTGATGGAGAAGCCGAACAGCTTCACGAACGCGAACGTTCCGACGAGGGAGACCGGAATGGTCATGGACGGGATGATCGTGCTCCGCCAGTTCTGGAGGAACAGGAAGATCACCAGCACGACCAGCAGGATGGCCTCCGCGAGGGTTTTCAGGACCTCCCGGATGGACTCGCGCACCACGGTCGTGTTCTCGAACGCAATGCGGTACTCGAGGCCCGGCGGAAAGCTCCTCGAAAGCCGCTCCATCTCCGCGCGGACCGCCGCGTCCAGCTCCAGAGCGTTGGAGGTGGGCAGGGGCTGGATCCCGACGCCCGACGCCTCGAGGCCCACGAAGCGGAGCCGCGAGGAGTAGGTCTCGGCACCCAGCTCCACGCGGCCGACATCCCGCAGCCTCACCAGGGCGCCGTCGGGCCCGGTCTTGACCACGAGCTCCTCGAACTCGGAGACCTCGGCGAGCCGCCCGACGGCCCGGACGCTCATGTTGAACATCTGATCCGCCGCGGCCGGGGCGTCGCCGAGGCTTCCCGCGGCCACCTGCACGTTCTGGCTGCGGAGGGCCTCCACCACGTCGCCCGCCGTCAGGCGCCGTGCCGCGAGCGCCTCGGGGTCGAGCCACAGGCGCATGGCGAACTTGCGCTCTCCGAAGATGATCACGTTGCCGACGCCCGGGATCCGCTTGAGGGCGTCGCGCACGTAGCGGTCCAGGTAGTTGCTGATGAACAGCGCGTCGTAGCGGTTGTCGCGCGAGAAGAATCCGATCCCCATCAGGAAGCCCGCGGTGTTCTTGGTGACCGAGATGCCGTTGTTCCGCACCTCCACCGGCAGGCGCCCGATCGCCTGGTTGACGCGGTTCTGGACATCCACCGCCGCCAGGTCGGGGTCCCGGCCGACCTCGAAGTACACCGTGATGTTGCTCGCGCCGCTGTTGGTGCTCGAGGAGACCATGTAGGTCATCCCCTCCACGCCGTTGATGGCCTGCTCGAGGGGGGTGGTGACGGAACTCTCGACCGCCTGGGCGTTGGCTCCCGTGTACAGCGCCGCCACGCTCACGGAGGGGGGGGTGATCTGAGGATAGCGCTCCACGGGCAGCAGCGGGATCGAGATGCCGCCCGCCAGGATGACGAGCAACGCCAGGACCGAGGAGAGTACCGGGCGCCGGATGAAGACGTCGGTGACCATCCGACCCGCGGCCCTCAGCTCGGTCCCTCGGCCGGTGGTTGCACCGCGACCGGCGCCCCGTCGCGGACCTTCTGGATCCCCGCCACGATCAGTCGCTCCCCCGGTGCGATCCCCTCCAGAACGATGTAGTCGTTACCCACGATGGGGCCGAGGCGCACACCCCGCTGCCGAGCAACGGTCGCGCCGTCGTGGTCCTCCACGACGAACACGAAGAACTTGCCACCGATCCTCGACACCGCCACCACCGGGACGCGCAACCCCGGATCCTCGCTCCAGATCACGCGAGCGCGGACCTGCTGCTCGGGACGGAAGCCGGCGGGGTCGGGCAGGGGAGCCTTGGCCAGCACGGTCTGGGTCGCCTCGTCCACGTGCGGCGAGACGAAGTCCACGGCCGTCTGCGCGACGGGCGCACCGGAGTCGTCCAGGATCTGGACGCGCAGGCCGCGCTTCAATTCCGTCGCGCGGCGAACCGGCACGTGCAGATAGATCTCGAGGCCACCGCCGGTGTCAATGGTCGTGAGGACCGTGGATGTCTCCACCCGATCCCCCACGCGAACGGGGATGTCTCCCACGATCCCGCCGGTGGGGGCCGTGACGCGGTGGTACGCCAGCTCCACCGCGGCCTCCCGGATCTGCTCTTCGACAGCGCGCAGCTGCGCTTCGGCGTTGCGCAGCGCCGCCTCCGCCAGCTCGGCCTCCTGGGCCGTCGAGGCGCCGGCCTCGTGCAGAGCCCGCTGGCGGGCCGACTCCCGGCGCGCGTAGGCGAGATCGGCCTCCCGCGCGGCCCGCAGCGACTCCAGCGTGGAGACCGCCGCGCGCTGCCGGCTGCTGTCAATCTCCAGCACGGGATCCCCGGGCCGCACGCGGTCGCCGGAGCGGACGAGGATCCGCGTCACGAACCCCTCCACCATCGGCTGCAGCGTCGTGGATCGGCGGGACTTCAGCGTTGCGACGTAGTCGGTGTGGCGCTCGATCGGGCCCGGCTCGAGCGCGACGCACTCCACGGGGACGGCGGGCGGCCCGCCGGTCTGCGCGGAGGGACGGCCGTTGCACGCCACCGCCGCGGAGGCCGCAGCCAGAACGAGCCAGACGCCGCGCTGAACGCAGGGCGAACGGGACACCATCTCGGGCACTCCGCAGGGAAGCGGCCGAACACTATAGGACCGCGCCGCGATTCCCGCCCGTGGTCCTCACACGAGCGCTCTCGAGCGCGGCGATCCCGGGAGGGAGGAGAATCGGACGTTTCTCCGGCGGAACGTCCGCGTCCCGACCCGACGGGCGAGTTCGCTGCGCGCTTCGTCGGTCAGGCCGTACCGCTGGATGGCGTGGGGCGAGGCGGCTGTCGTCCACCCGGCGCGCGCCGGGAAGCTGGCCGTGACGAGGAGCACCGCGTCGGAAGAGGGCAGGAGGTCCACTCACGGGCACGCGACGCTGCCCGCGTCGAGGGGCTGCCGGGGATCGGGACTCCCGCTCCCGTCCCCGTAGGTCCCTTCCCCGCACGTGTTGCGGCCCCGCACGAGGTACCAGAACCCGTCGTTCGCGGGGCCGGGCTCGGAGTCGGCGAACGGGGTGTCCGGCAGGGAGGCCGCAAGGCACTCGGCCCGGGCGAACCCACCGTCCGCGCGCAGCTCGGAGATCGTCCCGCGGAGCACGTCGTACAGGGTGGCTGCGCCGGCGACGGGGTCGAGGCTGTCCCACGACAGCTCGACCGACTCGCCCACAGTGCGGCTCGCACGCAGCTCGCGAACCTCGGGCGGGGCCCCGAACACGCCGGGGCTCGAGGGGTCGCAGTCCACGAACCACGGCACGGTCGTCGGGTCGCTCTTGAAGAACCCGAGCAGCATGTCGGCGACCTTGTCCCTCCCCGACGGGGACGGATGCGTGCCGTCGTCCTGGAAGTCCTCGCACCTCCAGACCAGTCCATCGCTGCGGGGCGTCAGGCCGTCGGCCCAAAGGTAGGCGGCCCACGAGAGCCACGGGGCGAGCACCTCGCCCCTGGCGGGATCGAAGTTCACGTCCGCGCGCCCGTCGAGCTGGTCCTGGACGAGCCACTTGACCGAGAAGCCCGACTGGTAGGCGTACGGCTCGGGGTTCAGCTCGGTGGTGGCGTATCCGCCGTAGGTGCGGCTGCTCATGTAGACGCTGCGCGTGTTGGGGTAACGGGACTTGACGATCCGAACGATGGAGCGCAGGTCCTCCTGGAGCAACCGCGCGTCCTCGGGAAAGGGCTCGGTCGGTCGGGCGCGGGCCTCCTTGAGCCAGACCGACTCGACCTGGAGGGGCGTCACGCCCGCCTGGAGGAGCTTCTGGTCCACGGTATCCCAGTACGGAGCGTCCGGGTCGGCGATGGTGGCCGCGTCCTGGCCGCCCTGCGCGCCGTCCACGATGATGACCCGCGCGTTCTTCGAGCGATCGGCGTCGGCCCTCTGCTTGAAGACCTGGAACTCCTGGGTCGTGTTGGACATCCCGATGGACAGCAGCACGATGCGGCCGCTGTGCGGGTCCGGATTCCCGTCGGCGTCGAGGAGCTTCACGCGGCCGACGCGGTCGAGGTCCTCGTCGTGGCTGGCGGGGCGGGCGTTCGAGCCGCCCGGGTAGAGGCCGCCCTGTTCGCCCTCGTACCTCCCTTCACCCAGGTCGTTCAGGGGCGTCTTGCCGACCGAGGTCCGGGTGCAGTCTGCGCCCCGGAGCACGCCGATCCCGGCCGCGAGGACGAAGACGGCCAAAGCTCGCTTGGCCATGGCGTCGCTCCGAGTGCCGCGAGCCAGGGAGACAAGGGGCTGGCGGCTGCCAACATACAACCGTCGCTCCGCTCGGCGGATTCCACACCCTCCGCGGCGGCCCGCAGGCGCCGGAGCGAACGGGATACGGCTCGTGCCTCCCGCCATCGGTCCGCGCCACCGGGCGGGTCCGAGGAGGTTCGCGAGCACCCGATCGTCGGCACCGGGCTTTCGGATCAGCGGGTGCTCCGGAAGAGGAGGGCCGTGAGCTCGAGGCACGCGAGGCTCCCGCTCCCCGCCCTGGCGACCGCGGGCCTCGTCGGCGTGGCCGTGGGGTTCGGCTGGACCTGCGCAGGGCTCCGCCGTGCGAGACGGGTCGGCATGGGGCTCGATGCCGGCGGAGGGGTCGAGCCCGGGGACATTGCCCATCCTGCCCGACGTGTTGACGCCGGGCCTCGTGAGCGACATCAGGCGGGGCGGCCCCGCGGAGCGCGCGGGTGTCCGCCTCGGCGAGCAAGTTCCGAAGGCCAGCGACCACCCCGCTCGCGGCCGATCGGAGTCGTGTCGGCCCCTCCACGTCCGCGGCCCGCGCGGAGAGTTGGCGGCGGGCGATCCCGAGCCGGCCTGGGCGAGACCTCGCGCTGGCCGCGATCCCCGGCCCGGCGACGGGCCTCGCTGGAACCAACGGGCTCGTCATCGCGGGCCGACGGGACCTTGCCGAGACCCCGATCGTGGTCCGTGGACTGATTGGGATCTTCGAGCCGATCGTTCTCGTCCCGGCGTATGAGCTGGCGACGTGTGTGGCCTTCTACCGCGGCGATCGTGGGTCCACGCCCGACGAGCGCGCTCAGATCCGCTGGTCGCCATCTCGGGAACGTCTTGGCGATGGCCGCGGGCGTGGTGGCGAGGTCGCCCGCGCGCACGAGCGGGGGCCTCGTGGCCGGCGTTCTCGGCTTCACCTAGCCGCCGATCCCGATCTCCCTCGCCATCGGCGTTCTCGAGTACCGGCTGACGGACATTGACCTCGTCGTCCGGACCACGGGCCTCATGCTGGTCCTGTACGTCGGTCCCGCGGGAGGTGTCGGCAGCGTCGTCGTGCACTCGCTCCCCGTGCGCGGCGGGTGGGTCGCCACCGCCTCGGAGGACCTCCGGCAGCGCCCGGCACGCGGATTCATGGACCAGCGGCACGGCGATGGACACTGCCCGCCGAGCGAGAGTCGTACGTCCGGGAGCACGATCGGCGCCGCACTGCAGGCGCTCGAAGTCGTCGGCCCCGGGCTCGTCCGCTTCGACGACGACCGGCGCGAGCCGCCATCGCAGTTGCCCTTTCTCGGGCTTCACCGTATACGGAAGGCGCCGCGGGGACCGGGAGGGGGTCCAACGACGGCAGGGAAGGCGACCGAGCCCTCGGCCCGTTGCCGAGAAAGTCGAGCTTCCCGGCCGCCAACCGGGCTCGCGCCCGACGAGGTTGGACGATGGACCGCCCCCGCGACCGACGCTCCCACGCCCCTTCACTCTGCTCTTGGGCCGCGCTCCTCGGGAGCGCTATCGCCGCCGTCCTCCCGGCGTGGCTCGTTGCATCCCCGGGTTTCGCACAGGAGGCGGACACGAAGGTGGACCTCCTGACGGACAATCGGGACTTCACGCTCTACGGGATCACGGACGGGGACTTCGCGGGCTCTGCCGGTCTG